>NZ_JCAFRS010000012.1:0-131803 GCF_059368435.1 Stenotrophomonas sp. YJH_SMC_54
AAACGTCTGCAAGATGGACAATCATCCTTCCTGCAGGCGCCTTCACAAGATACCTGCGCATACTTTCAAAGATCCGGGGAAGTGGCCTCAGCGCCGTTCCCGTGTGCTGCGAAGTTTCCTTCGTAGCGAGCCGCCCATTATGCCAGACTTTTTCAGTCCGTCAACACCTTCGTTCGATCATCTCGTTCGGCGGTGGTGGGCGCCCTGATGTCGCTGAAGCCCCTTGGTGGCGACCCCTGCGACGGGGGAGGAGAAGTATGTCCCTATTCCCATCGTTTGTGAAGGGGGTGTGGCGACTTTTTTCACCGGATGTTGCATCTGTTCAGCCGTCGCGCTGGGGGAGGACCGCTCGAAGAGCAAGCCAAGCGCGGGCTTGGCTCTACAAGAGCATCAAGGAAGGGCCGGCTGCGCCGGCCCTTCCCTGGTGTCAGCCAGCGACCAGGCGCACGCGGGCGAAGGTGCGCTTGCCGACCTGCAGCAGGCCTTCGAAGCCCGGCTGCAGCACCTGCTGGCCATCTTCCACCACTTCGCCGTCCACTTTCACCGCCCGCTCCTTGAGCTTGCGGTTGGCTTCGGAATTACTCGGGGTCAGCCCCGCCGCGGTCAGCAGTGCGGCGATGCGCAGGCCTTCGGCCGGGATCGCCACGTCCTGCAACGGCAGCTGGGTGATGTCGCCCTGCCCGGTCACCGCCGCTTCCCAGCCCGCGATCGCCTGCTCGGCCGCCGCAGCGTCGTGGAAGCGGGTCGCCAGTTCACGCGCCAGGCGCAGCTTGACCACACGCGGGTTCAGGCCGCCAGTGGCCACCTGCTCGCGCAGTTGCACGGCTTCGGCCTGGCTGATGTCGAAGGACAGCAGCTCGATCCAGCGCCACATCAGGGTGTCGTCCACCTTCATGGTCTTGGTGACGATGTCGATGGCCGGCTCGCTGATGCCAATGTAGTTGCCCAGCGACTTGGACATCTTGTTGACGCCGTCCAGGCCTTCCAGCAGCGGCATGGTCAGCACCACCTGCGGCTTCTGGCCGTGGTGCTCCTGCAGGCCACGGCCCATCAGCAGGTTGAACTTCTGGTCGGTACCGCCCAGCTCCACGTCGGCCTCCAGGGCCACGGAGTCGTAGCCCTGCACCAGCGGGTACAGGAACTCATGGATGGCGATGGACTGCTGGGCGGCGTAGCGCTTGGCGAAGTCGTCGCGCTCGAGCATGCGTGCCACGGTGTGCTGGCCGGCCAAGCGGATCATGTCGGCCGCGCCCATCTTGCCGAACCACTCCGAGTTGAAGCGGACTTCGGTACGGCTGCGGTCCAGCACCTTGAACACCTGCTCCTCATAGGTACGGGCGTTGGCCAGCACGTCCTCGCGGCTGAGCGGCTTGCGGGTGAGGCTCTTGCCGGACGGGTCGCCGATCATGCCGGTGAAGTCGCCGATCAGGAAAATGACCTGGTGGCCGAGGTCCTGGAACTGGCGCATCTTGTTCAGCAGCACCGTGTGGCCCAGGTGCAGGTCGGGCGCGGTGGGGTCGAAGCCGGCCTTGATCCGCAGCGGGCGGCCCTCCTGCAGGCGCGCACGCAGATCCTCGAGCTTGAGGATCTCGTCGGCACCACGGCCGATCTGGGCAAGGGCTTCTTCAATCGAGGACACGTGACTACTCCCGGCAACGCCGATTCTTGTGTGGGGTGTTAAAGCAAAGTTAACCCGATTGGCTTCACAAAAGCCAATGGGCACAAGGGTTTGACGCGGTTTTCTCAGGTGTCTATGGTAACCGGCGATCAGGCCCCCGCTCCCGGGCCACCAGGAAAAAACCGCCGATGCACAATTCCGAACAAGGGCGCGCACGCAAGCAGCGCTTCCAGGAACGCCTCCACGTCCTGCACGACAACGCCCTGCATCGGAAGCTCAGGCAACATCTTCCCGCCGCCTTCAACGAGCGCTGGACCCGGCGCCATTGGATGCATGCCAGCCTGTTCGCGACCATCGGCGCCCTGGTGGCGACGATCGTGCCGGGCTTCTCGCACACCATCGACGCCCCCTTTGCCGACAGCCATACCAGCCTGGCACTGCCGTTGCCGCCGCTGGCCATGGCCCGCCAGCAGCAGGTGCCCGGTGACAGCTGGCAGGTGCTGCGCGTGGAACGCGGCCAGACCCTGAGCGATCTGTTCGACAAGGCCGGTATCCCGGCGACCACCCTGCACCGGGTACTGGACCACCCGGGCGCGCGCGAGGCGCTGACCAAGCTTCGCCCGGGCGCCGAGATCGCCTTCGACATGCCGCTGTCCGGCGACCTGCGCAGCATCCGCTTCGACCGCGATGCCGACAACCGGGTGGAGCTGAGCCTGGCCGGTGACGACATCAAGGAGAAGGTGACCAAGCGCGAGACCTCCACGCGCACGGTGGTCACCAGTGGCGAGATCACCAGCTCGCTGTATGCCGCGGCCCGCCGCGCCGGGCTGTCGCCGTCGGCGATCGCGACGATGACCGACGACATCTTCAAGTACGACATCGACTTCTCGAAGGACCTGCAGCCGGGCGACCGCTTCAGCGTGGTGATGGATGAAACCTGGCGCGAAGGCGAGAAGGTGGACACCAGCAAGATTCTGGCGGCGACTTTCACCACCGGTGGCAAGACCTATTCCGGCTTCCGCTTCGACCGCAACGGCAAGTCCGAGTACTACGACATCAACGGCCGTTCGCTGAAGAAGAGCTTCATCCGCATGCCGATCCCGTTCGCGCGGCTGAGCTCGACCTTCGGTGCGCGCAAGCACCCCGTGCTGGGCAAGATGCGCATGCACAAGGGCGTGGACTACGCCGCGCGCACCGGCACCCCGATCATGGCCGCCGGCGACGCCCGCGTGCAGTTCGCCGGCGTGCAGCGCGGTTACGGCAACGTGGTGATCCTCGACCACGGCCGTGGCCACACCACCCTGTATGGGCACATGTCGCGCTTTGCGAACATCAAGACCGGCCAGCGGGTGGCCCAGGGCACGGTGATCGGTTATGTCGGCTCGACCGGCCTGGCCACCGGCCCGCACCTGCACTACGAATTCCGCGTCAACGGCGAGCACCGCAACCCGCTGACCGTGACCATGCCGCCGCCGGAGCCGCTGAAGGGCGCCGAGCTGGTCGCCTTCCGCGCGCAGACCGCGCCGGCGATGGCCCGCATCCAGGGCATGGAGAAGCTGATCTACGCCGATGCCAGCCCGGCACCGACCAGCCGCGACGAGGCCGCCCCCGAGGTGGCCAGCGCCAAGGACAAGAGCAGCGCCGGCCGCAAGCGCGGCTGAGCCCCTGCGTTGACGAAGAAGGACGCGGCAGCACAAGCTTGCCGCGTCCTTTTTTTATGCCCGCCATGAACACGACTGCCGACACTGACGCCCCCCTGTACCTTGGCCTGATGTCGGGCACCAGTGCCGACGGCATCGATGCCGCGCTGGTGCAGTTTCCTGCCGGCGGAGGCTGCCGCTTCGTGCACGGCCTGACCGCCCGCTGGGAGCCGGTGCTGCGTGCACGGCTGGTGGCGCTGGGCGAAGGTGGTCCACTGGATTCGCTGGAGGAGCTGGGCGAGCTGGACGCCCGGATCGCGATCAGCTTCGCCGGGGCCGCCAACCAGCTGTTGGCCGAGGCTGGCGTGGACCGCAGCCAGGTGCGCGCGATCGGCTCGCATGGGCAGACCGTGCGTCACCGGCCGCTGGCCGACCCCGCCTTCACCGTGCAGCTGGGCGACGGCAACCGCATCACCGAGTTGACCGGGATCACCACGGTTTCCGACTTCCGCCGACGCGACGTGGCGGCCGGGGGCCATGGTGCGCCACTGATGCCGGCCTTCCACCTGGCCATGCTGGGCACGGCCGACGAAGACCGCGCCGTGCTCAATCTGGGCGGTATCGCCAACCTGACCCTGATTCCGCGCGAAGGTGCGGTACGTGGCTTCGATACCGGCCCGGCCAATGCGCTGATGGATGCCTGGTGCCAGCGCCACACCGGCCGGACCTTTGATGCCGACGGCGCGTACGCCGCCAGCGGCGCGGTGGACGAGGGCCTGCTGGCGGGCTGGCGCTCGGACCCGTGGTTCGCGCTGCCGCCGCCGAAGAGCACCGGCCGTGAGCAGTTCCACCTGGCCTGGGCCGAGGCGCACATGGCCGAGGGCCAGTACGCGGCGGCCGACGTGCAGGCGACCCTGCTGGAGCTGACCGTGGCAACGGTGGCCGACGCGCTGCTGGCGCAGCAGCCGCAGACCCGCCGCCTGCTGGTCTGTGGCGGCGGGGTACGCAACCGGCAGCTGATGAAGCGCCTCGCGGCCCGGCTGCCGGACGTGCAGGTGGAATCCAGCGCCGTGCACGGGCTGGACCCGGAGTACGTGGAAGCGATGGGCTTTGCATGGCTGGCGCAGCGGACGATGGACGGGCTGGCCGGCAACCTGCCAAGCGTGACCGGAGCTAAGGGCCCGCGGATCCTGGGTGCGATCCACCTGGCGTGAGGTGGCGCCATCCACGCGTGGCGTGGATCTACCGGGCAGCCGGACGTGGACTCGTCTCTACAGCATTGCGGCGCGGCCGCTAATCGAAGCCCTGCCCTGCGGGCAAGGCCTGCAGGGCGGCAATGGCATCGGACAGGGCATCCACTTCCGGATCGCCGAAGCCGGAGCGGACTTCCAGTTCACTGCTGAACAGGCCCTGCTCCAGCAAGGCGGCACAGGTCTGTTCGTGGGTCCAGCCGCGGGCGACCGCGACGCGTTTGATGCGTTCCAGCAGCAGCGGGTCCAGGTCCCGCAGCACAACGTCGGCCATGCTCACTTCCCCGTTCGCAAGGCACCGCCCCCTCGGCGCGTCGGGGCGATGATCCCGCAGACCGGGCGGGCAGGCAATCAGGTTGAGCCGGCGGCCTGGCGACGGCGCTGCTGCAGGATCAGCAGGGCGCAGAGGATCACCACCGGGATCGCCACCAGCGCAGTACCGACGAAGAACAGCGCGTAGCCTTCCAGCAGCGTCCGGCCCTGTGCGAGCGTCTGTACCGACCACCCCGAGAGCCCCTTGAGCGCCTTGCCGGGCATCGCGTAGAACGAACTCAGCAGTGCGTACTGGGTTGCGGTGTATCCAATGCTGGTCAGGCTCGACATGTAGGCGATCAGCGCCGTACCGGCGAAGCCGCTGGCGAAGTTGTCGATTGCCATGGCCACGGCGAAATGGGTTGTGTCCGGGCCGGAATAGGCCAGCCAGGCAAACGCCAGGTTGGAGGCCGGCCCCAGCACGGCGCCTACCATCAGCGCCGCCAGCACCCCCCAGCGGACCGAGACCAGGCCCGCTGCGGCAATACCGACGAAGGTCGCGACCAGCCCGACCGAGCCACGCACCGCGCCCACGGTGTCCTCGTCCAGGCCGAGATCGACGTAGAACGGGTTGGCCATCGGTCCCATGACGAAGTCGGCCATGCGATAGACGCTGATGGCCACCAGGATCAGGATCGCGCCGCTGCGATGCTCGCGGACGAAGGCGATGAACGGTCCCGCTACGGCGTCGAACAATCCGCGCGGTGTCCACAGCGAGGTCGCCTGCGCCTGCACGGCAGCCACTTCCCGCGCGGGTTCGCGGGCCATGACCACGGCCACCACGCCAAGCGCCATCAGCACGGCCATGATCTCGTAGGAAACCTGCCAGCCGACACGGGCCGCGATGATCAGGATCAGCGCATCGGTGACCAGCAATGCAGTGCGGTAGCCCAGTGCCGAGGATGAGGTCAGCAGTCCAAGCTGCTCGCTGTTGTCAGCACTTTCAATGCGCCAGGCATCGATGACGATGTCCTGGGTGGCCGAAGCAAACGCTACGATCACGGCCATCACGCCGAACACGACGATGTGCTGCCAGGCGATACCCAGGAACTGGATCTGGCCCCCCTTGGGCTGGACCAGCGCCATGCCGACCAGGCCCACCACCACAACCAGCTGCGACAGCAGCATCCAGCCACGGCGGCGGCCAAAGCGGCCGAACAGAGGCACGTCGGTCTTGTCGACGATCGGTGCCCACAGGAACTTCATGGTGTAGGCCAGCCCGACCCATGACAGGAAGCCGATCGTACTCAGCTCGATGCCTTCCTTGCGCATCCAGAAGCCGAGCGTGTTGCCCACCAGATAGATCGGCAGGCCGGAACTGAAGCCGAGCAGCAGCATCGCCAGCACCTTGCGCTGGCTCAGGTTGGACAACACCTGCTGCCACGGTCGGCGCGGCTTGGCAGCCTCGGTCACAGGTCGTAGTCCACGGTGAACGGGGCGTGGTCGGAGAAGCGCTCGTCGCGGTAGATCGAGCAGCTTCGCAGGCGGTCACGCAGGCCCGGGGTGATGAACTGGTAGTCGATGCGCCAACCGACATTGTTGGCACGGGCGGCGCCGCGGTTGCTCCACCAGGTGTAGTCCTCGCCGGTGGGGTTGAGCAGGCGGTAGGCATCGGCCCAGCCGCGGCCGGCGGTGACATCGGTGGTCTGGCCGTGGTCGGCGCAGAGGGCGTTGAGCCAGTCGCGCTCCTCCGGCAGGCAGCCGGAATTCTTCTGGTTGGACTTCCAGTTCTTGATGTCCAGCGCCGAACGCACGATGTTCCAGTCGCCACACAGCACGTAGTCGCGGCCGCTGCGCGCCCACTCCTCCAGGATCGGCCGCAGCCATTCCATCACTTCGAACTTGAAGCCCTGGCGCAGGTCGCCCGAGCTGCCGGACGGGATATAGAAGGAGACCACGCTGAGGTTGCCGTAGCGTGCCTCGATGTAGCGGCCTTCGTCGTCGAACGGGGCCCAGCCCAGCGAAGTGATGACCTGGTCCGGCTCGCGCTTGCTGTAGATCGCCACGCCGCTGTAGCCCTTCTTGGTAATGGCGTCGCGGTAGAAGCAGTGGTGGCCGTCCGGGCGGAACATCGGGTCGCTCAGCTGGTCTTCCTGGGCCTTGGTTTCCTGGATGCACAGGACATCGGCATCCTGGGCACGGAACCAGTCGAGGAAGCCCTTGGTCGCGGCGGAACGGATGCCATTGGCGTTGAAACTGATGATGCGCATGCGGAAGACCTACGGCGGGAAACCGGGCAAGCATACCGGTTGACTGCAGGGCTGCGCAGTCCGCCGGGTGGGCCCGCCAGCGCCTTCACACGGGGCCGGACGAGCGCGAAACGCCCAGCTGGATTAGGATTTGTGCTCCAAATGAAGATGAATCGAGTTTTGATGAGCGACCACCGCCACCGTTTCCTGCAGCTGGCCCTGACCGCCGACGCCCTTCGCTTCGGCCAGTTCACCCTCAAGTCCGGCCGGCTGAGCCCCTATTTCTTCAACGCCGGGCGCTTCGACTCCGGCTCGCTGCTGTCCCAGCTCGGCGCGTGCTATGCCGATGCCATCGATGCCAGCGGGATCAAGTACGACGTGGTGTTCGGCCCGGCCTACAAGGGCATCCCGCTGGCCACAGCGATGGCCTGCGAGCTGGCCCAGCGCGGCCGCGACCTGCCGCTGTCGTTCAACCGCAAGGAAGCCAAGGACCATGGCGAGGGTGGCCAGCTGATCGGCGCCGACATGCAGGGCAAGCGCGTGCTGATCGTCGACGACGTGATCACCGCCGGTACCGCGATCCGCGAAGCGCTGGGCATCATCCGCGCCGCCGGTGGCACCCCGGCCGGCATCGTGGTGGCACTGGACCGCCAGGAGATCGCTTCGGAGACCGACCGCCGCTCGGCCGCGCAGTCGGTGGCCGAAGAAGCCGGTATCCCGGTGATCGCCGTGGCATCGCTGGCCGATCTGCTTGATTTCGCCTCCGGCAACCCGGAACTTGTGGGTTACCGGCAGCCGCTGGAAGCCTATCGGGCCCAGTACGGCGTTCGTTCGATCCGCTGACCGACCCAGGGGAAAGGTCATGTCCCGAGTTCCTGCTGTCCTCTTCGCCGGCCTGCTGCTGGTCGTGCCGTTCACCGTACCGGCGCAGTCGCGCGACAGCGGCAAGGCGGAAAAGAAGCTGTACTGCTGGAACGAGGGCAAGGAGCGGATCTGCAGTGATTCGCTGCCGGCCGACGCGGTCAACCATGCCCGCGAGGAATTCAATGCGAGCACGGGCCTGCGCAATGCGCAGGTCCAGCGCGCGTTGACCGACGAGGAGCGTGCCGCTGCCAGCACGGCTGCGCAGCAGCAACAGCTGGACCTGATGGCCGAGCAGACCCGCCAGCGCACCGAGCAGGCCATGTTGTCCACCTACGGCAGCGAGGCCGACCTGCGCCGGGTGTTTGCCGAGCGCCAGGAAGTGCTGGACAACAACCTGAAGACCGCCGAGTACAACGTCACCAGCCTGCGTGAGTCGCTGGTGGCGCTGCTGTCGGCGGCGGGAGACCGCGAGCTGGCCGGCGCCAAGGTGGCCGACAAGCAGGCCGAGGCGATCCGCAAGCGGCATGCGCAGCTGCAGGCGCAGCAGCGCTTGCAGGCCGGGCTGGTGCAGCAGCAGCAGGCGTTGAAGGCCGAGATCGACAGCACCCTGCAGCGCTATCGCGAGCTGAAGGGGCTGGTGCCGGCGGACACTCCGGCGGGCTGACGGCGCTGCCTCCGCCGGGCATGGCCCGGCGCTACCCCGGGCCTGGTTACGGGTTGGCCCACGGAATTTATGCACTCTTTACGCGTCGGCCCGGTCCGGCGCGTAGTGCGTTTATGGGGGGTAGGACGACGATGGCGGCCTGAGGTGGAGGGGTTCCACCAGGACGCTATTGCAATGTCCCCCTGGCTGTCGTTGTTGTGTGGCGTGCTGGTGCTGGTTGCCGCCGCCTATCTCCTTTATGTCGTGCTGCGGCCCGAGTCGTTCTGAGCGGAGCCGGCCATGACTGAGATGCTTGTGATTATTGCCGCCAGCCTGCTGCTGGCGTGGCCGCTGGGCCTGTACCTGGCGCGCGTGATGCGCGGCACGCCGATGAAGGTCGACGTGCTGTTCCATTGGATAGAGAAGCCGCTGTACAAGGTGCTCGGCGTAGATCCATCGCGCGCCATGTCCTGGCGCGGCTATGTGCTGGCCTTCGTGCTGAGCAACGTGGTGGTCGCGGTGCTGACCCAGGCGGTGTTCATGACCCAGGCCTGGTTGCCGTTGAACCCGGACCAGATCCCGAACATGCGCTGGGACACCGCGCTGCACACGATGATCTCGTTCCTGACCAACACCAACCAGCAGCACTATTCGGGCCAGGCGCAGCTGTCCTACTTCTCGCAGATGACCGGCATCACCGGCCTGCAGGTGGTGACGCCGATGATGGGCCTGGCGCTGGCGGTGGCGACGCTGCGCGCGTTGTTCTCGCGTGCGCCGCAGGCTGCGGCGACCACCGGGGCCGGCGATGACCGCCAGGTGGCGGTGGGCAACTACTACGTGGACGTGGTGCGCCTGTGCGTGCGCTTCCTGCTGCCGCTGTGCCTGGTGTGGACGCTGGTGCTGACCAGTCAGGGCGTGCCGTCGACGATCGCCGGTGGGCCACAGGCTACGCCGATCGATGCCAGCGCTGGCATGGCCGAACAGAAACTTCCGCTGGGCCCGGTCGCGGCGATGGTCGCGGCCAAGCAGCTGGGCGCCAACGGCGGCGGCTGGTATGGCCCGAACAGCAGCTTCCCGCTGGAGAACCCGACCCCGCTGTCGAACGCGCTGGAGATCGTCGGCATCCTGCTGGTGCCGATGGCGGTGATCTTCATGATCGGCGCGTTCACCGGCCGGCGCCGCTTCGGCGCCCTGGTGTTCAGCTGCATGCTGGGCATGTCGCTGCTGTCCACCGGCGCGATGATGTGGAGCGAAGGGCATAGCGCCAGCGCCGCCACCCCGCTGCTGATGGAAGGCAAGGAAGTGCGCTTCGGCGCCGACGGCACTGCGCTGTGGGCGGCGGTGACCACCCAGGTCTCCAACGGCTCGGTCAACGGCATGCACGATTCGCTGGCGCCGCTCAGTGGCGGCATCGCGATGGTCAACATGCTGGTCAGCGCGATCTGGGGCGGTATCGGCTGCGGCCTGCAGCAGTTCATCGTGTACCTGCTGCTGGGCGTGTTCCTGGCCGGGTTGATGACCGGGCGTACGCCGGAACTGTTCGGCCGCAAGCTGGAGACGCCACAGGTACGCCTGCTGGCCCTGCTGGTGCTGCTGCAGCCGATCACCCTGCTGGTGTTCACCGCGATCACCCTGGCCGTACCCGGCCTGGCCGGCACCTCCAATCCCGGCTTCCATGGCATCAGCCAGGTGTTCTACGAGTATGTCTCGGCCTATGCCAACAACGGTTCGGGCTTCGAAGGGCTGGGTGACGCCACGCTGTGGTGGAACCTGAGTTGCTCGCTGGTGCTGCTGCTCGGCCGCTTCCCGCTGCTGATCATCCCGCTGGTGGTGGCCGCACAGCTGGCTGCCAAGCGCCAGGCGCCGGAGTCTGCCGGCAGCCTGCAGATCGAAACGCCGACCTTCGCCCTGACCCTGGTCTCGGTGATCGTCATCCTGACCGTGCTGCAGTTCATGCCGGCGCTGGTACTCGGCCCGATCGCCGACCACCTGAGCCTGGGACTGCACTGAGGACATCGCAATGAGTACCCACGCAAGTTCAACCCGTAGTTCCCTCGCACCGCGCCCTGCCCTGCTGGATGGCGCAGGCCTGCGCCGCGCACTGGTCGAGGCAGTGCGCAAGCTGTCGCCGATGCATCTGGTGCGCAGCCCGGTGATGGCGGTGGTGATGGCCGGCACGATCGTGGCCGCGATCGTCACCCTGACCGGCAATGCGCCGCTGGGCTTTGGCCTGGCGGTGACCGCGATCCTGCTGGTGACCGTGCTGTTCGGCAATTTTGCCGAAGCCGTGGCCGAAGCACGTGGCCGTGGCCAGGCCGCATCGCTGCGCCGCGCCCGCCAGGACCTGGTGGCGCGCCGCCTGGCCGCACCGCAGCCGGGTGCCGCGGAAACCCAGCTGCCAGCCGCCGAGCTGCGCCCGGGCGACCATGTGATCGTCAGTGCCGGTGAGCTGGTACCGGCCGATGGCGAGATCGTGCAGGGCCTGGCCACCATCAACGAAGCAGCGGTGACCGGCGAATCGGCACCGGTGCTGCGCGAGGCCGGTACCGACCGATCCGGTGTGATCGGCGGAACCAAGGTGCTGTCCGACCAGATCATCGTGCGGGTGACCGCCGAGCCGGGCCACAGCTTCCTGGACCGGATGATCGCGCTGGTGGAAGGCGCCAACCGGCAGAAGACGCCGAACGAGATCGCACTGACCCTGCTGCTGGCGGCGATGACGCTGACCTTCCTGGTGGTGGTGGCGACGCTGCCGGCCATTGGCGCGGCGGTAGGCGTGCAGGTTGACCCGCTGCTGCTGATCGCGCTTCTGGTCTGCCTGATCCCGACCACCATCGGCGGCCTGCTGCCGGCCATCGGCATCGCCGGCATGAACCGCGCGCTGGCCGCCAACGTGCTGGCCAAGTCGGGCAAGGCGGTGGAAGTCGCGGGAGACGTGGACGTGCTGCTGCTGGACAAGACCGGCACCATCACCTACGGCGACCGCCAGGCCAGCCACTTCCATCCGTTGGCCGGTATCGATGCCAGCCAGCTGCGTGAAGCGGCGCTGTTGTCCTCGCTGGCCGACCCGACCCCGGAAGGCAAGTCGATCGTGCGCCTGGCGCGCGAACAGGGCTGCGCCACCGCTGAACCGGACCACGCCGAGTACCTGGCGTTCAGTGCGCAGACCCGCATGTCCGGCGTGGATCTTGAACATGGGCGGCAGATCCGCAAGGGTGCCGCCGATGCGATCCGTGCCCACGTACAGGCGCTGGGCGGCAATGTACCGGCTGAACTGGCCGGCCGCGTCGAGCAGGTCGCACGCAACGGTGCCACCCCGCTGGTGGTGGCCGAGGGCCGCCACGTGCTGGGCGTGATCGAACTGTCGGACGTGGTCAAGCACGGCATGCGCGAGAAGTTCGCGCAGCTGCGGGCGATGGGCATCCGCACGGTGATGATCACCGGTGACAATCCGCTGACCGCCGCCGCGATCGCTGCCGAAGCCGGTGTCGACGACTACATCGCCGAGGCGCGACCGGAAGACAAGCTGGCGCGCATCCGCCAGGAGCAGGCCGGTGGCCGTCTGGTGGCGATGGTCGGTGACGGTACCAACGACGCCCCGGCACTGGCCCAGGCCGACATCGGCCTGGCGATGAACTCCGGTACGCAGGCGGCGAAGGAGGCCGGCAACATGGTCGACCTCGATTCGGACCCGGCCAAGCTGCTGGCAGTGGTGGAAGTAGGCAAGCAGCAGCTGATCACCCGCGGCGCGCTGACCACCTTCTCGCTGGCCAACGACGTGTCCAAGTACTTCGCGATCCTGCCGGCGCTGTTCGCCGCGGCCGTTCCGACCATGGCCGCACTGAACGTGATGCAGCTGTCGAGCCCGCGCAACGCGGTGCTGGCGGCGCTGATCTTCAACGCCCTGGTGATTCCCGCCCTGATCCCGCTCGCCCTGCGTGGCGTGCGCTTCCGCCCGGCCACCGCAACGGCGCTGCTGCGCCGGAACATGCTGGTGTACGGCCTCGGCGGCGTGCTGCTGCCGTTCGCAGCGATCAAGGCGATCGACCTCCTTCTTGTCCTGGTATTCGGCGCATGAACCGTTCTGCTTCCACCTCCACTTCCCTGTCGCGCGAACCGAAGGCCGAGGCCCGCGTGGCCAGCCTGCAGGATGGCGCCAGCTGGCGCCCGGTGATCGGCCTGGGCCTGGCCACCCTGCTGCTGGCCGGTGCGGTCTACGCCGGCATCGCCACCGGTTTCGCCGGCCTGGCCTACCCGACCCAGGCCGAGGGCAGCCTGCTGCGCGATGGCAATGGCCAGGTGCGCGGCTCGGCGTGGCTGTCGCAGCCGTTCACCGGTGACGGCTACTTCCAGGCACGTCCGTCGGCGGCCAACTACGACCCGATGGCGGCAGCCGGTTCCAACATGGCGCGCAGCAACCCGGCGCTGGCCGAGCGCGTCGCCGCCAGCACCGCGGCGGTGGCCGCGCGCGAAGGCGTCACCGCGGCGCAGGTACCGGCGGACCTGGTCACGCAGTCCGCCGGCGGCCTGGATCCGCAACTGTCGCCGGCCGCGGCGCAGCTGCAGGTGGCCCGCGTGGCGCGTGCCCGTGGCCTGCCTGTGGAACGCGTGCAGGCACTGGTGCAGGCGCATACCGAAGGTCGCCAGTGGGGCCTGTTCGGCCAGCCGCGGGTGAACGTGGTGACGCTGAACTTCGCGCTGGACCACGCGCCCAAGGCGCCGTGATGCCGGCCTGCACCGGCTGCGCGCACAATGGCACCCATGACTGATGCGCGTACCCGCCAGGCCGATGCCCTGGTCGAAGGCCTGCAACGCGAAGCCGGCGGCAAGCTGACCGTGTTCCTCGGCGCGGCGCCGGGCGTGGGCAAGACCTACGCCATGCTGACCCGCGCGCAGGAACAGCTGCGTCGCGGCGTCGACCTGGTGGTCGGGTTGGTGGAAACCCATGGCCGTGCCGATACCCAGGCGCTGCTGGAGGGGCTGCCACAGCTGCCGCTGAAGGACGTGGCCTACCACGGCCATGCCCTGCAGGAGATGGACCTGGATGCCGTGCTCGCACGGCATCCGGCCTTGGTGCTGGTGGACGAACTGGCCCATCGCAATGCACCCGGCAGCCGCCACGAGCGGCGCTGGCAGGATGTGATGGAGCTGCTGGACGCCGGCATCGACGTCTGGACCACGGTCAACATCCAGCATCTGGAAAGCCTCAATGACGTGGTGATGCGCATCACCGGTGTGCGGGTCAGCGAGACCGTGCCGGATGGGGTGCTCGACCGCCTGCATGACATCGTGCTGGTCGACCTGCCGCCGCGCGAGCTGATCGCGCGCCTGCAGCAGGGCAAGGTCTATGTGCCCGAACAGGCCGCGCAGGCGCTGCAGGCGTTCTTCTCGCCGGCCAACCTGACCGCGCTGCGCGAGCTGGCGATGCAGGAGGCGGCCGACCGCGTCGACAGCAGCCTGCGTGAAGCGCGCGCCGCGCGCGGCGAGAGCAACCTGCCACTGCGTCGTGGCGTGCTGGTGGCCATTGATGGCGGCGGTCAGAGCGAATACCTGGTGCGGGTGGCGCGGCGCATCGCCGAACGCCGCGATGCGCCGTGGACGGTGGTGACCGTGCAGGGCCGACGCCAGGACGAGGCGACCCGGCGCGAGATCGATGCTGCGTTCGCCCTGGCACGCCGCCTCGGCGGCGACGCCGAACTGCTGCACGGATCAAGCATCGCCGATGCCCTGCTCGACCATGCCGCGCACAACGGCGTGTCGACCCTGGTGCTCGGCCGGACCCGCGAACGTCCACTGGCGCGGATGTTCAACCGCACCCTGACCCAGCAGCTGATCCAGCGCGGCGCGCATTACGAGATCACCATCATCAGCACCCCACAGGCACGTGCGCGCTCGCGCCGCGAGGGCCTGCTGCCGCCGATGCGCGGCATCAGCTACGAACCGGTGCAGGCGCTGATCGCCACCGCGCTGGCCTGTGCGGTGGCATGGCTGGCCGAACGCTGGGTCGGCATGGCCGACCTGTCGATGGTGTTCATCGTGGCGGTGGTGCTGGTGGCCGCACGCACGCGCGCCAGCGTGGCGGTGATGGCGGCGATCCTGTGCTTCCTCGCCTACAACTTCCTGTTCATCGCGCCGCGCTTCACCTTCGCCATCGGCGCGCGCCAGGGCGTGATCACCGTGTTCCTGTTCCTGGCCGCCGCACTGGTGGCCGGACGCCTGGCCTCGCGCCTGCGCATGCAGGTGATCGCGCTGCGTGCGGCGAATCGACATGCGCGTGCGCGCCAGCAGCTGGGACGGCAGCTGGCCAGCGCGGCCGGCAACGGCGAGGTGGCCCAGGCGGGTCGGCATGCACTGGAACAGGCCATGGACGTTCCAGCGTGGCTACGGATCGGCGCCGATACCGCAACCGGTGGCCGCAGCCAGCCGGGCGATACCGACTTGGCCGCCGCCGATTGGGCACTGCGCCACGGCCAGCCCAGCGGGCGCTTCACCGACACCCTGGCCGGTGCGCAGTGGTGGTTCCTGCCGCTGCTGGATGGCGAAGACCGCGCCATCGGCGTGGCGGGCCTTTACCTGCCCGGCGCACAGGCGCGCCTGCTGCCCGAGCAGCGGCAGCTGGCCGAGGCGATGGTCGACGACATCGCCCAGGCCGCGCTGCGCACGCGGCTGGTGGCCGAACTGGAGCAGGCCCACGTCAGCAACGAGACCGAGCGGCTGCGCTCGGCGCTGCTCTCTTCGGTGTCGCACGACCTGCGCTCGCCGCTTGCGGCGATGATCGGCTCGGCCGACAGCCTGGCCAGCTACGGTGCGGCGATGGATACGGCCGATCGCCGTGCCCTGCTGGACACCATCCTGGTCGAAGGCGAGCGGCTGGACCGCTACATCCAGAACCTGCTGGACATGACCCGCCTCGGCCACGAAGGGTTGAAGATCAACCGCGACTGGATCGGCGTGGACGAGCTGATCGGCTCGGCGGCGCGGCGCCTGCAGCGCTACCAGCCCAAGGTGCGGCTGGAGCTGGATATTCCGGCCACGCTCGCGCCGATCTGGGTACACCCGGCGCTGGTTGAACAGGCGGTGTTCAACGTGATGGAGAACGCGGCCAAGTTCTCACCGCCCGATACCGCCGTGCAGGTGCAGGCGCGCGAACTGGACGGACAGCTGCGCATCGATGTGATCGATGCCGGCCCCGGCATTCCCGATGACGAGCGCGCGCGCATCTTCGACATGTTCTACAGCGTCGAGCGCGGCGACCGTGGCCGCCACGGCACCGGCCTGGGCCTGACCATCTGCCAGGGCATGGTCGGCGCGCATGGCGGCAGCGTGCAGGCGCTGCCCGGACGCGACGGTCGCGGTACGCTGATCCGCATCACCCTGCCCCTGCTCAAGCCAGCCTCCCACGATGAGCCCGACCCCGATTGATGCCAGCGTGCCGGCCGCGCGCGTGCTGGTGATCGATGATGAAACCCAGATCCGCCGGTTCCTGGATATCAGCCTGCGTGCGCAGGGCTACCAGGTGCGACAAGCGGCCACCGGCCAGGAAGGCCTGCAGCTGGCGGCCAGCGAGGACATGGACCTGGTGATCCTGGACATCGGCCTGCCGGACATGGAAGGCCACGAGGTACTGGAGCAGCTGCGGCAGTGGAGCCAGGTGCCGGTGATCATGCTGACCGTGCGTGCGGGTGAAGCCGAAAAGGTGCGCGCACTGGATACCGGCGCCAATGACTACGTGACCAAACCGTTCGGCACCCAGGAGCTGATGGCGCGGGTGCGGGCGCTGCTGCGCACGCGCAGCGTGCCCAGCGACGGCACGCCACCGGTGTTCGACGATGGCCATCTGCATGTGGATCTCGTACGCCGCGAAGTGGCGCTGGATGGCGAGCCGGTGGCGCTGACCCGCAAGGAGTACGCGCTGCTGTCGCTGCTGCTGCGCAATGCCGGGCGGGTGGTGACCCAGCCGCAGATCCTCCGGGAAATCTGGGGCCCGACCCACCAGCACGACACCCACTACCTGCGCATCCTGGTCGGCAAGCTGCGGCACAAGCTGGGCGATTCAGCACTGGATTCACGCTACCTGTTCACCGAGCCGGGCGTGGGCTTGCGTTTCAAGGGGTAGTGCCGGCCGCTGGCCGGCAACTCCAGGGTGTGTGAGGTTCATGGGCTTGCCGGCCAGCGGCCGGCACTACCCACTCTGCTGCAGCTTCCAAAGGGGTCAGAACCCCAGCGGGGTCTCGCCCAGCACCGGCTGCAGCTGGCTGCGGAACAGCGCCTGGATGCGTTCCAGTGCCGCCTCGTCGTTGCCCTCGAAGCGCAGCACCAGCACCGGCGTGGTGTTGGAAGCACGCACCAGGCCCCAGCCATCGGGGAAGTCCACGCGCAGGCCATCGATGGTCGACAGGCGACCGCCCACATACGGGTTGTCCGGCGACTGCGCCGCCGCCACCAGCATCGCCACCAGCGCGTGCGGCGTACCGTCGGCCACCGGCACCTTCAGTTCCGGCGTGGCCACCATCTCCGGCAGTTCGCCCAGTACCTCGTCCGGGGTCTCCTCGCGCTGGGCCAGGATCTCCAGCAGGCGCGCCGCCGCATACAGGCCATCGTCGAAACCGAACCAGCGCTCCTTGAAGAAGAAGTGGCCGCTCATCTCGCCAGCCAGTTCGGCGTCGGTCTCGCGCATCTTCGCCTTCATCAGCGAATGCCCGGTCTTCCACATCAACGGGCTGCCACCATTGCGCAGCACGTGGTCGGACAGCTTGCCGGTGCACTTCACGTCGTAGATCACCATCGCGCCGGGGTTGCGCATCAGCACATCAGCGGCAAACAGCATCAGCAGGCGGTCGGCATAGATGATCCTGCCTTCGCCGGTGACCACGCCCAACCGGTCGCCATCGCCATCGAAGGCGACGCCGAGGTCGGCGCCGAAGCGCTTGACCGTCTGCACCAGGTCTTCCAGGTTGGCCGGTTCGCTCGGGTCGGGATGATGATTGGGGAAGGTACCGTCAACATCGCAGTACAGCGGAATGACTTCCGCACCGATCGCTTCCAGCAACTGCGGTGCGAGCGCACCGGCAACGCCGTTGCCCGCATCGGCCACCACCTTCAACGGGCGGTCCAGCTGCACGTCGTCGGCGATGCGCTGGATGTAGTCGGCACTGACATCGCGCTGCTGGTAATCGCCCGGCTCGGCCGCCTGCGCCAGGCGCCCCTCGACGATGCGCTGGTAGAGATCGGTGATGGCATCGCCTGACAGCGTCTCGCCGCCGATGACCACCTTGAAGCCGTTGTACTCGGGCGGGTTATGACTGCCGGTGACCGCCACGCAGGTGCCGGTACGCAGGTGGAAGGCAGCGTAATAGACGACCGGCGTCGGTGCCAGGCCGATGTCGATCACCGCGCAACCGGTGCGACGCAGGCCCTCGGCCAATCCCGCAGCCAGTTCCGGGCCGGACAGGCGGCCATCACGGCCGATCACCACCTCGCGCAGGCCCTGTTCCAGCGCCACGGTACCGATGGCCTGGCCGATCAGCGCGGCGGTCTTCGGCGTCAGTTCGCTGCCGACCACGCCACGGATGTCGTAGGCGCGGAAGATGCCGGCGGCCAGTTCCCCGGCAGGGACCGGTGGCGGCGGCGGCGCAGTGTCCGCGGCGCTGGCGGCGGCCACCGGTGGCGGCGCCATCTGCAGGCTCTCGCTCAGGGTCGGGCCATGATCCGCTTCCGCCACGGCCGCACGGCGCGGCAACGGCAGCGACTTCGGCAGCCGGCCGCGACCCACCACCAGCAGCACGGCGATGAACGCCAGCAGCAGCGCGACGATGGCACTGGCCAGCGAACCCAGGCCCAGAGGACCGGCTTCGACATTCGGTACGGCGGCCACCAGCCGCAACGGCGTGCCCGGAACCGGGCGCGCCAGCGCTTCGGCGCTCTCGGCCAGGCCGGCGTCGCCCTGGGCAACGAGGTCATGCGTGCCTTGGCGCAGGCCGAGGAAGCCGGTGGACGGGGCGCTCACCTGGTCCAGCGGCGAGGTCAGCCGCAGCAATGGCTGGCGCACGTAGAGCACTGCCGGGCCAAGGCTGCCCAGCTGCACCGGAGCCGCCAGACCCAGGCGATTGCCACCTGCATCGCGCACCACGCGCAGGCCAGGCTTGCCCTCGGCCAGCGCTTGTTCCAGCAGGGCCAGGCGTGCGTAGCCGAAGGTGGCCGGGTCGGCATAGGCCGTGGCCAGATCGGCGGTCAGCACGTCAGCCTGCTCCACGCCGGTCCAGCTCTCGCGCACGGCCAGCGCCGCTGCCGCGGCGTCACCGGCCTGCAGTGCCTGCCGCACGCGTTCGTTCTTCAACTGCTGCTGCAGCTGCTTCAGCTGGCCGGCTGCCGCCTCCTGCAAGCCCTGCACGGCCTGGTCACGCGCTTCTTCCAGCGCCTGGCCGTTGGCCTCCTGCCGCCATTGCTGCACCGCGCTCCATCCGAACCAGCCGGCCAGCAGGACCAGCAGCACCCCCAGTAGTGGCGCACTGCGTCCCAACGACCGTTCCCGCTGCCCTTCCCCGATGCCGCTCATCGATGTCCCCCGTCAACGCACCCCGGTATGGCCGAATCCACCCGTTCCCCGCACGCTGTCGGTGAAAGTATCCACCACCTGCAGGCTGACGCGGGCAATCGGCACGACCACCAGCTGCGCGATGCGATCGCCCGGCTCGATGGTGAAGGCCTCGCGGCCACGGTTCCAGACGCTGATCAGCAACGGGCCCTGGTAATCGGCGTCGATCAGGCCGGTGCCGTTGCCGAGCACGATGCCGTGGCGGTGGCCCAGCCCGGAACGCGGCAGGATCACCGCGCACAGGTGCGGATCAGCGATATGGATGGCCAGGCCGCTGGGCACCAGCGCGGTGTCGCCCGGCTGCAGGGTCAGCGCGGTATCCAGCGCCGCGCGCAGGTCCATGCCGGCGCTGGCTTCGGTGGCGTAGGCGGGCAGCGGCCAGCTGTCGCCGAAACGCGGATCAAGCAGCTTGACCTGCAGCGGTTGGGAAGTGAAAGCCTGGGTCATGCCTGGAGTCTCCGCGCGATCAGCGCCAGCAGTTGTTCGGCCAGCTCGCGCTTGGAGGTGGCCGGGAATACCTGTTCACCGTCCTGCCAGAAGGCCGTGGCGGCATTGTTGTCGCTCTCGAAACCGCCGCCACTGATGCCGACCTGGTTGGCGATCACCAGGTCCAGGCGCTTGTCGACCAGCTTGCCACGCGCATATTTCTCCACGTCGTGGGTCTCGGCGGCGAAGCCGACCACCAGCTTCAGCGACTGCGTCTGTGCAGCGACTTCGGCGAGGATGTCCGGCGTGCGCACCAGCTCGATCACCAGCGACTGGCTGTCGGCGGTCTTCTTCAGCTTCTGCGGCGCGACCTGGCGTGGCGTGTAGTCGGACACCGCGGCGGCACCGATATAGATGTCGGCCGGCAACGACTTCAGCACGGCATCGCGCATCTGCGCGGCCGAGCGCACGTCCACGCGCTGCACGCCGGCTGGCGTCGGCAGCTGTACCGGACCGCTGACCAGCACCACCTGGGCGCCCATCGTCGCGGCGGCCGCGGCCAGGGCAAAGCCCATCTTGCCGCTGCTGCGGTTGCCGACGTAGCGCACCGGATCGATGTCTTCATAGGTCGGGCCAGCGCTGATCAGCAGGCGAAGGCCCTGCAGCGCGCGGGTTTCCGGTGCGACAACCGCCGCTGCAGCACTGCCATTGGCAGCCAGCGCGGCAACGATGTCGCCCGGTTCGGCCAGACGGCCGGGACCGGATTCGCCTTCGGCCAGCGGCCCGTCGACCGGGCCGATCACCTGCGCGCCGCGCTGGCGCAGCAGGGCGATGTTGGCCTGGGTGGCCGGATGCAGCCACATGCGGTGGTTCATCGCCGGGCAGATCGTCAGCGGCGCGGTACTGGCCAGGCACAGGGTGCTGACCAGATCATCGGCGTGGCCCTGGGCCAGCCGGGCCAGCAGATCGGCGGTACCCGGGGCGACCACGATGCGGTCGGCCCAGCGGGCCAGCTCGATGTGGCCCATGGCCTGTTCGGCCGCGCTGTCCCACAGCGTGGTGCGGGTGGGCTGCCCGGACAGGGCCTGGAAACTGAGCGGAGTGACGAACTGCTGTGCTCCGGCGGTCATCGCCACCTGCACCTGGGCACCGGCGTCGCGCAGGCGCCGCACCAGTTCCAGGGCCTTGTAGGCCGCGATCCCGCCTCCGACGCACAACAGCAGTTTCTGACCTTCCAGCGCGCGGGCCGGCGCGGGGGAAGCGTTGGGGGAGTCAGCCACCTGGAATTCCTGTGCAAACGAGGGCGCTAGCTTACCCGATGGTCGGTAATGTCCCGGTGCAGGGCGCACATAGCGGGCGGCTATCAGCAGATGGAGTCCGTCTCCGTTGACCCGGGATTCACCCGGTACCAGTTTCGGACCTTTCCTATACCTCTACGGGTCTGCGCTTTTGCAGAATCAGGCATTGGCTGCCGCCCGCCGTGGCCTGTCCGACCTTCGAGGAGCCGCGTGCATCCGCGCATCATCATCGCCGACGACCATCCCGTGGTCCTGCATGGCATCCGTATCGTGCTGCAGACCTACCTGATGGACATCGTCGGCAGTGCGCGCGACGGCGCCCAGCTGCTGGAGCTGGTGGATCACCACGACTGCGATGCGGTGCTGACCGACCTGTCGATGCCGGGTGCCGGTCCGGACGGTCCGGAGCTGATCGACGCGCTGCGCATGCGCCGCCCTGGCCTGCCGGTGGTGGTGCTGACCGGCGCCCGCCATCCCGGCCTGCTGGACAGCCTGCTGCGGGAGGGTATCAGTGGCCTGGTCGACAAGTGCGCCGATTTCGCCGAACTGCCCCACGCGCTGAACGCCGCGCTGGCCGGGCAGGTATTCGTCTCCCAACAGCTGCGCCACCACCTGCAGGCGCGCGACCTGCTGTTTCCACGTCAGCCGGCGCCGTTGTCGGCACGCGAACAGGAAGTGCTGGAGCTGCTGGCAGCCGGCCTCAGCGTGAACGAAGTCGCCGAGCGCTGCGGGCGCAGCCCGAAGACCATCAGCCGGCAGAAGGCCGAAGCCAAGCGCAAGCTGGGCCTGCAGAACAACCAGGAACTGTTCGACTACCTGCAGACCCGGCGCGGCTGAGGCAACCTCCGACCCCAGTCCGCGGCATGCCCCGATGGGAGCCACCGCAAGGTCTGGCGATGATGGGCCATGCCCATCCATGACTGGCCCGAACAGGAACGCCCCCGCGAGAAGCTGATCGCGCGCGGGCCCACGGCACTTTCCGACGCCGAACTGCTGGCCCTGTTTCTCGGCTCCGGGTTCGGTGGCCGCGATGCCGTGCAGACCGCGCGCGACCTGCTGCAGGCGCACGGCCCGTTGCGGGTACTGCTCGACCGCCCCGCCGCCGAGCTCGCCCGCCTGCCCGGGCTCGGCCCGGCACGCAGTTGCACGCTTGCTGCCGGGCTGGAACTGGCCCATCGCTACCTGGCGGCCGAGCTGGAGCACGGCGAGGCGGTTGGCAACAATCCGGCGGCGGTCGGCCGCTACCTGCAGCACCGGCTGCGTGGCCAGGCCCGCGAGGTCTTCATGGCCCTGTTCCTGGACAACCGCCACCGCCTGATCGCCTGTGAAGAGCTGTTCCACGGCACCATCAACGCCGCACCGGTCTACCCCCGCGAAGTGGTGCGGCGCGCCCTGCTGCACAACGCGGCGGCGGTGATCCTCAGCCACAACCACCCTTCCGGCGATCCGGAACCCTCCAGCGCCGATACCCGCATCACCGACGAACTGCAGCAGGCGCTGGCGATGGTGGACGTGCGCCTGCTGGACCACTTCGTGGTCGGCGAGGGCCGTCCCGTTTCATTTGCTGAACGGGGTCTGCTATCCCCGCCCCAGCCGCGGCTGTTCGGCTGAGCGCGGCCCTTCAGGCGCCATCGGCCGCCCCCACAGGCATGTTCTGGTCAGCGTGGGCGCGGGTATCTGCGCTAAAATGGGCGATTCCGCCGCTCATTCTCACAGCAGGCCTCGTGAAAAATCTCCTCCGCGCCCTGATCAGCCAAGGCATCGAAGCCTTGCGCGCCAATGGCACCCTGCCCGCCGACTCCCTGCCGCCGGACTTCGTGGTCGAGCGCCCGAAGACCCGCGACCACGGCGACTTCGCCACCAACGCCGCGATGCTGCTGGCCAAGGCCGCGCGCAGCAATCCGCGCGCACTGGCGCAGGCGCTGGTCGAGGCGCTGCCGCGCAGCGAGGACGTGAGCAAGGTCGAGATCGCCGGCCCCGGCTTCATCAACTTCCACCTGGCCCCGGCCGCGTACCAGCGCGAAGCCGCGTCGGTCATCAAGGAAGCCCACGACTACGGCCGCAACCTGTCCGGCAATGGCCGCACGGTGGGCGTGGAGTACGTGTCGGCCAACCCGACCGGCCCGCTGCATGTCGGCCATGGCCGCGCGGCAGCGATCGGCGACTGCGTGGCGCGCGTGCTCGATGCCAACGGCTGGAACGCCAAGCGTGAGTTCTACTACAACGACGCCGGCGTGCAGATCGAGAACCTGGCGCTGTCCACCCAGGCACGGATCAAGGGCATCGCGCCGGACCAGGACGGCTGGCCGGAAGGTGGCTACCGCGGCGAGTACATCGCCGACGTCGCACGCGCCTACATGGCCGGCGCCAGCGTCGACCTGGAAGGCAGCACCGTGGTCGGCGCCAAGGACCCGGACGACATGCAGGCGATCCGCCGCTTCGCCGTGGCCTACCTGCGCAACGAGCAGAACCTGGACCTGGCCGCGTTCGGCGTCGACTTCGACATCTATTTCCTGGAAAGCTCGCTGTACGCCGACGGCAAGGTAGCCGAAGCGGTGGCCAAGCTGCAGGCGTCGGGTCATACCTATGAAGAAGGTGGCGCGCTGTGGCTGCGCAGCACCGACTTCGGTGACGACAAGGACCGCGTGATGCGCAAGTCCGACGGCACCTTCACCTACTTCGTGCCCGACGTGGCCTATCACCTGTCCAAGTGGCAGCGCGGCTACGAGCGCGCGATCACCGAGCTGGGCGCCGACCACCACGGCTCGCTGGCCCGCGTGCGCGCCGGCCTGCAGGCGATGGAAGTGGGCATCCCGCAGGGCTGGCCGGAATACGTGCTGCACCAGATGGTCACCGTCATGCGCGGCGGCGAGGAAGTGAAGCTGTCCAAGCGTGCCGGCAGCTACTTCACCCTGCGCGACCTGATCGAGGAAGCCGGCCGCGATGCCACCCGCTGGTTCCTGATCGCGCGCAAGCCCGATTCGCAGCTGACCTTCGACATCGACCTGGCCCGCCAGCAGAGCAACGACAACCCGGTGTTCTACGTGCAGTACGCGCATGCCCGCGTCTGCAGCCTGCTGCGCCAGGCGCAGGAGAAGGGCCTGGTGTACGAGCAGGGCAACGGCCTGGCCAACCTCGGCCGCCTGGCCGACGATGCCTCGCTGCTGCTGATGAACGAGATCTCGCGCTATCCGGAAGTGGTGGAAGCGGCCGGCGTGGCGCTGGAACCGCATCTGGTGGCGCAGTACCTGCGTGAATTGGCGCACGCGTTCCACACGTGGTATCACGGGACGCCGGTGCTGGTGGAAGATGCCGCCGATCGCAACGCCAAACTGACCCTGGCCTGTGCGGCGCGCCAGGTACTGGCCAATGGCCTCGAACTCCTGGGCGTCAGCGCCCCGGAAAAAATGTAAGCATCAGGAGACGCAGTACACATGGCAGCACGACGCGGCAAAAGCCAGGCACGACGCAACAGCGGCAGCCAGGGCACCCCCGGATGGGTGTGGCTGGTGGCCGGTGTAGCGATCGCGGCCGTGGTGTTCCTGGCGGCGCCGAACCTGTTCAAGGGCGAGGGCGATGGCTTCCTGCGCGCCGGTCCGCAGCCGAACCCGAACGCGCAGCCGGCCCCGGTCGCCGATGCCGACAGCGATGTCGGTACCCAGCCGGCCGCGCAGCCGGCTGCGCCGAAGCAGGCCGAACCGGAAAAGCCGGCCGCCACCCAGTACGACTTCTACACCCTGCTGCCGGGCAAGGAAGTCGAGATGTCCGACGCCGAACTGGCCGCCAGCGCGCGTGCCGAAGACCAGCGCCGGGCCAAGGCCGAAGCGCAGCGCGCGCAGGCGGCACTGGAAGGCAAGCCGGTTCCGCCGGCGACCACGACCACGACCGCACCGGCGGCCACCGCCAGCGTGTCCAGCACCGCGCAGGTGACCGCCACCAGCCGTCCGCTGCCGGCACCGCTGAGTGAACGTCCGGCTGCGGCAACGCCGCCGGCCAGCACGGCCTCGACCAGCACCGCCGCCGCCACGCCGGCAGCGCGCGCGGAAACCGCAACGGCAACGGCGGGTACCCCGGCCACAGCCGCTCCGGCGGCCGCCGACAACGCCCGCTATATCCTGCAGGCAGGCGCCTTCGGCGCCTCCGGCGATGCCGAAGCAACCAAGGCCAAGCTGGCGATGATGGGACTTGCGGCACGCGTGGAGTCAGCACAGATCAACGGCAAGACCGTGTACCGCGTGCGCATGGGGCCGTATGGCAGTGCCGGTGAACTGTCCGAAGCCAAGCAGAAGCTAGATGGCACCGGCCTGCAGGCGATGGCGATCAAGGCCCAGTAAGCCTGCCGCTGTGAATGAAAAAGCCGGGCATTGCCCGGCTTTTTCTTGTTTCTGCAGAGTCGAGCCATGCTCGACTCTACAAACGGCGGTCAGCCTTCGCGGGCGACCTGGAAACCGGCGAAGGACTGGCTGACCGGCATCAGTTCCAGGCGATTGATGTTCAGGTGCGGCGGCAGGCTGGCCACCCAGAAGATCTGTTCGGCGATGTCTTCGGCGGTCATCGGGTTGGCGCCGTTGTAGAGCTTGTCCGACGCCGCCTGGTCGCCGTGGGTACGCACCACGGTGAACTCGGTTTCGGCCATGCCTGGCTCGATCGTGGTCACGCGCACGCCGGTACCGTGCAGGTCCGAACGTAGGCCCAGCGAGAACTGGCTGACGAAAGCCTTGGTGCCACCGTAGGCGTTGCCACCCGGGTACGGGTAGACGCCGGCCACCGACGAAATATTGATGATCGCGCCCTTGCGCTCCACCAGCTGCGGCAGCAGGCGGTGGGTCAGGGTCACCAGCGCGGTGATGTTGGTGTCGATCATCGTGGTCCAGTCCGACAACTTGGCGCTCTGTGCCGGCGCGGTGCCCTGCGCCAGGCCGGCGTTGTTGACCAGCAGATCGATCTCGCCAAAGGCGGGCGGCAGTGCCAGCAGCGCCGCTTCCATCGCAACCGGATCGCGGATGTCGAAGGCGGCGGCATGCACCACGTCCTTGCCGTAGCGATCGACCAGCGGCTGCAGGCGTTCGCCGCGGCGGCCCGTGGCGATCACTTTCCAGCCGGCCTGGGCGAAGCGGTGGACGGCGGCGGCGCCGAAGCCGGACGTGGCGCCGGTAATCAGGACAGTGCGGGTCATCAGGCAACTCCAGGGGGAAAAACCGGACGCCCATTCTGGCATTCCCGGCCCGTCCTGAGTTGCCCGCCGTCCTGCCGTCCCCCCGGCTCAACGCACGCGAAACACTCTGGCCTTGGGCAGGTCTTCGTCGACCTGCAGGAACCAGCGCCCGGCAATTCCTGGAACAACGGCGATCTGCGGCGACTGCAGCACCTTGCGCAGCTTCATCTGCCCCTTCATCACCTGCCATTGCTGGCCGTTATCAAGGGTGAACAGCGTGCCGGGCTGCCAGCCTGCGACCTCTCCGACCACGCGTGCATTGACCGGTCCTTCTTCCAGGCCCAGATGCATTGCTGCCGGTGCCGGCACATTGGCAGGCAGCGGCGCAGCGGCGGGGGCCACCGCTGCCGTCGGCCCGGTGGCCGCGCGCTCTGCCTCGCGCAGTACCCGGTTCAGCGCCTGCAACTGCGCTGGGCTGAGCCCGACCTCGGCCAGTTGGGATGCACTCAGGCGCCGCTCGACGGGTACGAAGCGGTCCTGGGCGAAGGCAGCGAAGCTGCTGGCGAGCAGCAGTGCGGAAAACAGATACCGGCGCATGCAAGGGTCTCAGCGAACGAGTGCCCACGATGCTGCAGTTCGATGACAGTCCGGTGACACGCCAGGGGCCGGTACAATGGGCCATGATCAACAACGATGTCCTGCGCAGCGTGCGCTATTCCCTGGACCTGGGCGACCACCACGTGGTGACCCTGTGCCAGATGGCCGACCCGGCCTTCGCCGTGGATCCCGAACAGGTGAAGGCCTGGCTGCGCCGCGAGGACGAAGCCGGTTTCGAAGCGATGAGCGACAGCGCGCTGGCGCACTTCCTCGATGGCCTGATCGTGCACCTGCGCGGTCGCGACGAGAGCCAGCCGCAGCGCGCGGTGGAAACCCGCATCGACAACAACCTGGTGCTGAAGAAGCTGCGCGTGGCGTTCCAGCTGCGCGACGTCGATCTGATGGAGATCTTCGCCAGCGCCGGTTTCAACGTCTCCAAGTCGGAAGTCGGTGCGCTGTTCCGCCAGCCCGGGCACACCAACTACCGGCGTTGCCTGGACCAGATGCTGCGCAACTTCCTCAAGGGCCTGAGCCTGCGCCTGCGCGGCTGAGCACGGCCTCGACGAACGCCCGCGCCGCCGGTGTCGGCAGCCGCTGCCAGACCAGGTGCACGCGGCGGGTCGGGGTTGGCTGCAGCGGAATCCGCACCACGCCCTGGAAGCCTTCGGCGATCAGCGCCGGCACGATGCCAACCGCCAGACCATGGCGGACGAAGCGCTCGACCAGTTCCATCAGGTTGACCTCGAAACGCACTGTGTGCGGCAGGCCAGCGGCGACGAAAGCATCGTCGGTCTGCCGCCGCGCACCGGTGCCGCGCGGGAAGTCGACCAGCGCCTCGTCCTGCAATTCGGTCAATGGCAGCCGCTTGCGCCTAGCCAGCCGATGCGAGGGGGCCAGCACCGCCACCAGGTCTTCTTCCTGCAGCATCTGGTGGCAGACCCCGTCCAGGCCGGCCGAGGGCGCCAACCCCACCAGTGCAACATCCAGGTCACGCGACTGCACCTGCGCGATCAGGTCCTCGCTCTTGTCCACCCGCAACTGGAATTCCACCTGCGGGTGCGCCTGCTGGAACGCGGCCAGCATCGCCACCACATCGATATCGGTCAGCGAGGAGATCTGCCCGATCGCCAGCAGCCCGCGCACCTCGCCACTGACCGCGGCCACGTCGGCGCGCAGGTGGCGCAGGCTGACCAGCACCTGGCGTGCGTGCACCAGCAGCGCCTCACCCGCTGCCGTCGCCCGCACCTGCCGCGGCAGGCGCTCGAACAGCGGCGTGCCCAGTTCCTGCTCCAGGTAGGCAATCTGGTGGCTCAACGCGGACTGCACCACATGGCAGCGTTCGGCGGCACGGGTGAAATTGCCCTCCTCGGCCAGGGCAACGGCAAACTCGAGCTGCTTGAGATTCATCCAACTATCTCGTTTACAGATGGCAAGGATGATGATGATTCATTTCCATCATGACCGCAGCAGGTGGACACTGTGCCCCCCGCTTCCTGGAACACCGCGTGAGCCCGTCCCTCCCCCCTCTGCACCGCTGGCAGGTGCTGCTGATGTCCGTGGCTACCGGCGTGGCCGTGGCCAGCAACTACTATGCGCAGCCACTGCTGCACACCATCGCCGACGCCTTCGGCGTACCGTTCGGCCAGGTCGGCATGGTCGTTACCGCCGCGCAGCTGAGCTATGCCGCCGGCTTGATCCTGCTGGTGCCGCTGGGAGACCTGTTCGAACGCCGCCGCCTGATCGTGGTGATGAGCCTGCTGTCGGCCGGCGGGCTGGTGATCAGCGCCTGTGCACCGTCGCTGACCTGGTTGCTGGTCGGCACCGCGATCACCGGCCTGTTCTCGGTGGTCGCACAGGTGCTGGTGCCGTTCGCCGCTACGCTGGCCGCGCCGGAACATCGCGGTCGCGTGGTCGGCACGCTGATGAGTGGCCTGCTGCTGGGCATCCTGCTGGCGCGCACCGTGGCCGGCCTGCTTTCCAGCCTTGGCGACTGGCGCCTGGTGTATGTGATCGCCGCTGCCACCCTGGTGCTGACCGCACTGGCATTGCAGCGCGGCCTGCCGCGATTCCACCACAGCGCCGGCTTGGGCTATTTCGCATTGCTGCGCTCGATCGGCGTGCTGTTCGTGCAGGAACCAGTGCTGCGCCAGCGTACGCTGCTGGGCGCCTGCAGCTTCGCCATGTTCGCGATCTTCTGGACCCCGCTCGCGTTCCTGCTGGCACAGCCGCCGTATGCCTACAGCGACGCCACCATCGGCCTGTTCGGGCTGGTCGGCGCGGCCGGCACGCTGGCGGCCGGCCTGGCTGGCCGCATGTCCGACCGTGGCCAGACCGGGCGTGCCACCGCCATTGCACTGCTGCTGTTGTTGCTGTCGTGGCTGCCGTTGGGGCTGTCGGCACACTCGCTGCTGGCGCTGCTGGTGGGCGTGGTGGTGCTGGACCTGGCCGCACAGCTGTTGCACGTCAGCAACCAGAACCTGATCTACGCGCTGCAACCGGCGGCACGCAACCGCCTCAATGCCGGCTACATGACCGGCTATTTCATCGGCGGTTCGCTGGGTTCGCTGCTGTCTGCGCAGGTCTACCAGCGCTTCGGCTGGACCGGCGTCTGCGTGGCCGGCGCTGCCGTGGCTGCGCTGGCCCTGCTGCTGTGGCTGCCCGGCGCGCTGCGCGCGCGCCAGGCGTCGCTGCCCGACTAGAAGCTGCCCTGCAGCGCCAGCTCCCATCGCCCACCGGCGTTGCCGGGGAACAGGCGCTTGGCTGCGTTGTCCGTGTCATGCACGGTGGCGCGCAGTTCCCATGCCGGGGTCAGCGAGGCGATGGCACTGAGCTGCCCATGCAGGTAGTCCGGGCCCTGGGCGGTGGCCAGCCAGTACTGGCCCACCGCTGCTTCCAGGCGGAGGCGTTCGTGCAACGGCACACGCACACCCAGCTGGGCATAGGTACCGCGATGGCCACCGGCCAACGCATCGTTGGAATGGGCGACCTGCAGCCAGGCGCGCTGCTTCCAGGTCACCGTGGTGTTGAGCTCGGTCCAGTCCAGCGCGCGGACGGTGCCCGGGTACACGTAACGGGTCAGGTTGGCATCCAGGCTCCAGTCCGGTGCCAGTGCGCCGGACCAGCCCGCCACCAGGTCGAACTCGCTGCGCGCGCCATTGTCCGGCTTGAACGAAACGTTGGACCCCCACACGCTGGCGTACCAGCCCGCTGGGATCGAGACCTTCGCGCCGGCCTGCACCGCCGGGTCGCCGTCGCTCTGCGAGCTGCCGCGCCATACGTAGTCACTGGTCAACGCCGCACTGCCACTGACCTGCACCTGTGCCTGCGCGCTGCCGATCCCGAGCAGCCCTGCCAGGGCGGCCACCAGCGCCGCCATCATCCCCTTGCTGTTCACTGCACTGTGTTCCTCGTCGAAGGCGGTCACGCCGCCGGGAACGCAGTGTCGAGGCGAGGGCCGTAACGGATCGAGGGTGCTGCCGGGCCCGTGGCGCAAATTCGGCGTAAATCCCGTGGACTGCGGCCAATGCCAGCAGCGCGGTATCATGGCGCCCTGTTTCCAGGAACCAACCGCGTGGACGCCATCCTGACTCCGGTATCGATCGGCGAGCTGATCGACAAGATCACCATTCTCGAGATCAAGGCCGAGCGCATCGACGATGCCGCCAAGCTGGCCAACGTCCGCACCGAGCTGGACGGCCTGCTGCCGTTGCTGCAGCAGCTGCTGCACGCACAACCGGCACTGGCCGCGCTGAAGCAGCAGCTGAAGGTGATCAACGAGCGCATGTGGGACATCCAGGACCAGCTGCGCGACAAGGAAGCGGCCCAGGTGTTCGACGATGCCTTCATCCAGCTGGCACGCGGTGTCTATGGCACCAATGGCGAGCGCGTGCAGGTGAAGAACGAGATCAACCGCGTGGCCGGTTCGGCCCTGGTCGAAGAAAAGCAGTACCAGGGCGAGTAACCCCGCCTCAATCAGCGTCGATCAGATGGCGGAAGCGGAACAGCTCGCCATCGTTGCGGATGCCCAGCTTGCGGTAAGCCGCTCGCTTCTGCGTGCTGATGGTGCTGGCCGCACGCCCACTGCGGCGTGCCATCTCGCCGGTGCTGCAGCCGCGCAGCACCCACTGCAGGACAGCGCGTTCGCGCGTACTCAACCGTGGTGAACGCATGGACTGCTGGCGCTGTCGGCGGGACTGGTTCAATTGTGCACGCAGCTCCGGCGGCACGAAGCGCCCGCCGCGGGCAACCACGCTCACCGCGCGCAGCAGCATCTGCGGCGCGCAGGCCTTGGACAGGAATCCGCGCGCACCGGCCTGCAGGGCCAAGGACACGACACCCGCGTTGCAGTGTGCGGACAGCACCAGGATCGGCACTGCCGGCCAATGTCGTGATACGTGCCGCAGCAGTTCCAGGCCTTCCCCGCTGTCACCGATCGGCAAGGCGTCAACCAGCAGCAGATCGATCGCAGCTGCCTGCTGCTGCAGGCGCTGCAGCAGGTCACCGCTGCGGCCATAGCTTCCATCGACCTGCAGGCCCGTCTGCCGGGCCAGCAGTTCCTGCACGCCATGCCGCAACAGTGGATGCGGATCCAGCAGCAACAAGCGGCAGGGAGAATCGCGGGGCGAGGGAAACGGGGGCATCGTTGCATTCCTGCAGGACAGGCCACTCACCCTAGGGCGCAGCCGACGCCTGCGGAATCCAATTCGTTGCAATGCCGCCCGTCCACCTCAACACGGTCAGGTAGCGTTTGCCCAGCCGGAAACGCAACAGGCCCGGCATGGGCCGGGCCTGTCGAGGCATCTTCAGCGCGCAGGCGCGCCGAGGAAGCAATTACCAGCTGAAGCGCGGGCCGACGGTGTATTCCTTGTCGCCGTGGCGGTTCATCTTCAGCTCGCCGTTCAGGCCCCAGTTCTGGTTCAGCTTGACCTGACCACCCAGGCGGCCGTACCACTGGCCGTCGATGTCGACGCCGTGCTTCTTGGCGTAGTCTTCGTAGCCGACCATGCCGTAGACCTCGGCGTGGGCACCGAAGGCGGTGCGGATACCGGCTTCAGCGCTGTAGCCGTTGAAGTCCAGGCCGTGCTTGCGATCGAACTTCTGGTAGGCAACGCGGGCAACGAAGTCGGTCGACGGAGCAATTTCGACGTTGTAGCCGGCACCGACCTTCCACTGGTCAACCTTGATGTTGGTGTGGTCGACTTCCTGACGGCTGTATTCACCGAACGCGTGGAAGTTCGGCAGGAAGCCGTAGGAACCCTTGACGCCCCAGCCGTCAGCCTTGATGCCATCGACGTCGGTCTTGGCGTAGTCGGCCTCAGCGTAGTTGTACGACAGGTTCTCAGCAGCCGAAGCGGTGAACGGCAGGGCAGCGGCCAGGGCCAGAGCAATCAGCGAATTCTTCATGGGGGTACACCTTCACTTTCTTATGGTGTGCAGCAGCGCCAGGGCGCCATCGCATCGGGAATGTAAATTCTCCGTTATTCGCCACAACGCTCCCTGAAAACAGTGGTCTTCGCATTGCTGAATTTTTGGGCTTGATTCAGGCTCCGTCTGGCATACGCGCGCGGCGCGCGTGCATCTGTAATCCTTCGACGATTGCAACAGGAGGTTGCCTTGCTCGTTTCCGATCCGCTGCGGACGTGTGTCCGCGCCGCTGTCTTTGCCTGCATTGCCCTCTTGTCGCCACACACCGCACATGCGCTGCAGGCGGCCGACTACCAGCGCGCCGAACGCGTGCATGACAGTCATCTGCGCGGCGCGCTGCGCAATGCTTCGGTCCTGCCCCACTGGCTGGCCGATGGACGATTCTGGTATGAGCGCGAAGACACTCAGGGCCGGCGCCAGGCGGTACTGGTCGATCCGGTCCAGGCGACACGCCAGACCCTGTTCGAACCCACTGCGCTGGACGCTGCGGTTGCACCGCTCGGTGCCAGCGGGCCACGCCTGCGCCTGGCCAGCGTGCAGCAGGCGGACGATGGCCTGCGCCTGCGGTTCAGCGGAGAAGTGCCCGTCGATTGCCAATGGCCGCGCTGGCAATGCACACGTTCACCGGATGCGCGGCCGCCGGCCGATGCACTGCCTTCGCCCGTAGGCGATGCGTGGCTGCAGGTGCGCGACAACAACCTGTGGCTGCAGTCGCCTGGCACGGTGCCACGGGCACTGACCCACGGCGGAGAAGCCGGTAATGGCTATGGCGTGCTGCCGGACTTCGCCCTGCGCGGTATTCCACGCCGTCAGGGCCGGATGCCGGTGCGCCCGTTCGCGGTTGGCTGGTCTGCGGACGGGCGCTACGTGGCCGGCATCCGCTACGACGAACGCGCGCTGCAGGACTACCCCTATCTGGAAAGCAGCCCGACCCACAGCGCGCGGCCGCGCGTGCATACCGTGAAGCTGGGGGTGCTGGGCGATGCACAGCAGGTGCGCGACACCCTGTTTGTGGTGGATACCCGCAGCGGCAGGCAGCATGACATCGCGCTGCCCGAGGGCTGGAACACGCTCAGTGAGGCCGGCATCCTGGGTTGGGACGGCGATCGGTTGTATGCCGTGATCGCGCACTTCGGCACACCGCGCAGGCTGCGCCTGCTGGAGATCGATGCCAGCAGCGGTGCATTGCGCACGGTTCTGGAAGAAGCCAGCGACACTCGCCTGCAGCTCAACGTGTATTCCTACAACCGGCCAGCGGTGGCCATCCTGCCCGGGCAGGACACCGCCGTGTGGTTCTCGCAGCGCGATGGTTGGGGCCATCTGTACCGGGTGCGCCTGTCCGACGGCAAAGTGCTGCGCCAGCTCACCCGCGGCCACTGGGCGGTGCGCGACCTGCTGGGTGTGGACGCTGCCGGTGGCTGGGCGTACTTCAGCGCCGGCGGCGTCGACGGTGGCGACCCCTACGTACGCGGCCTGTACCGTGTATCGCTGCAGGGTGGACCGGTCCAGCGCCTGGCCGCCGATGGCAACGACCATCTGGCCGATGCCGGCAGCGGCGCGTTGTTCGGCGGGCGCGCCCCCCAGGCGCTGTCGCCTGGCGGTGGCTATCTGGTGGATACCGTTTCCCGTCTCGACCAGCCACCACGCACCGTGCTGCGGGCCAGCGATGACGGTCGCGAGCTGCTGTTGCTGGAAGCGGCGGACAACCGGGCAGTGCTTGCTGCGGGGTGGCGCCCACCGCGGCGCGAACGTCTGCTGGCCGCCGACGGGCGCACGCCGATCTTCGCCACCGTCTACCTGCCCCGCGACTATCGCGATGACGGCAGCTTCCCGGTGATCGATGCGATGTACGGCGGCGCCTTCATCAGCAATGCCCCGGTGACCTACGCCGAAGCGGTGTCCGCGCTGAATCCGGTGTCACGCGCCAGCCTGGCCGAGCTTGGCTTCGTGGTGGTCAGCATCGATGCGCGCGGCACCGGCGGCCGCGACAAGGCCTTCCATGACAGCAGCTTCCTGCACGGCGCCGATGTGCAGCTGGATGACCACGTGGCCGCGCTGCGCCAGCTGGGCGAACGCTACCCGGGCATCGACCTGCAGCGGGTCGGCATCTACGGGCATTCGTTCGGCGGTTACAGCGCGGCGCGGGCATTGCTGCGCTACCCGGCGTTCTACAAGGTGGGCGTGGCCTCGGCCGGCAGTCACAATTTCCAGGGCATGTACGGCGGCGCCCTGCACGGCATGGACCGGCTGTTCGGTGGCGTGCTGCCAGCCACGGCCATGACCGATGGCGTGCCGGCGCCCTTTGCCGGGCTCGACAACGCAGCGCTGGCCGACAACCTGCGCGGGCATCTGATGCTGGTCTATGGCGAGCTGGACGAAAACGCACCGCCGGCGCTGACCCTGCAGCTGGCCGCCGCCTTGAACAAGGCCCAGCGCAGCTACGACCTGCTGTACCTGGCCCGGCAGGACCACGAGCTGTTCCGCAACGACGCCACCTACACGCACCGCATGTGGGACTACTTCGTGCGCCACCTGGCCGGCCAGCAGCCACCGGATACGGTGCTGGCACCACTGCCCGGTGGCCCGGGCTGAACGGGCGGCCAGAGGATGTCGATCCCCGACGCCCTGGTTCGTCGTGTACTTGAAGGCCGTGCATGCGGCACGGTCCATCCGGAGGCAGGCAATGAGCTACATCGATGGTTTCGTCCTGGCGGTGCCCACCGCCAACAAAGAGAAGTTCCTCGCCCATGCACGCACAGGGGATCCCGTTTTCATCGAGTACGGCGCGCTGCGCGTGGTCGAGTGCTGGGGTGACGACGTGCCGCACGGCAAGACCACCGACTTTTTCGGCGCGGTGAAAGCCACGCCGGACGAGACGGTGGTGTTTTCCTGGATCGAATGGCCGGACAAGCCGACCCGCGACGCCGGCATGAAGAAGATGATGGAAGACCCAAGGTTTGATCCGGCGACGAATCCGATGCCGTTCGACGGCGCGCGGATGATCTACGGTGGCTTCGTGCCGATCTACGAACTGACCCGCTGAACCGGGCGGACGTGCTCAGCGCGCGTCCGTTTCATCGCTGGCGGAGGCATGGCCGGCGCCCAGTGCGGCGCCGGCGCCGAGGCCCACACCGCCCATGCCGGCCCCCATTCCGCCACCGCCGCCTCCACCCGCACGACCGCCCTTGGCATCGCCGTCGTTGCGGCCCTTGCCACTGGCACCGCCCGGCCGGGTCGGCCCCTGCGGCGGTATCTGCAGGTCGGCCGGAATCGGCGCCAGGTCCAGCGCTTCGCGCACGAAGTCGCGCAGCGAGACCACCAGTTCGTGGGTATGCACCGGTCGCCCCTGTGCAAGATCGTTGGCAGCGCGCGCAGCCAACCGCACCTGTTCGTCGGTGCCCAGCAGCAGGATGTCCGACAGCGCCGCTTCAACGGCATCGCGGATGCGGCGCGCGCGATCCGAGCGGGGTTCGGCGATGCCTTCGGCATCTTCGCGCTGGCGCAGGTCGCGGCGATGGCTGGGATCCACGCCCAGTTCGCCGGTGAACGAACCGCCCAGGGTCTTGTAGGCCGCCATCAGCGTGCGCAGCCGTTCGTTGATCTGCCGGTTCTCGCGCTCGCGGCGCTGTTGCAGGGTCTGCATCACCAGCAGGCGGATGCCCACGCCCAGCAGGGTGATCAGGACCAGGCCGGCCAAGGTGGACAGCACGCCCTGCCAGGAACTGAAGTCGATACCGCGCATGCCCGGGGCTCCAGCGGAAAGAACCTGCATCTTGCCCCGGACAGTGTCCCGGAAACGCGAAAGGCCCCACCACCCGGTGGGTGGCAGGGCCTTTGGTCACGGCGCGATTACTTGCGCTTGGCGGTCTTGCGCACGGCCTTCTTGGCCGGAGCCTTCTTGGCGGCGACCTTCTTCAGCGGGGCAGCCTTCTTGGCAACCGTCTTGCGGGTAGCGGCAACCTTCTTGCCAACTGCCTTCTTGGCAACGGCGGTCTTCTTGCCGACAACCTTCCTGGCAGCAGCGGTCTTCTTGCCGACGGCCTTCTTGGCGACGGCAGCCTTCTTGCCGACAACCTTCTTGGCCGCGGCGGTCTTCTTGGTGGCGACCTTCCTGGTGGCGGCAACCTTCTTGCCGACAACCTTCTTCGCAGCCACGGCCTTCTTGCCAGCAACCTTCTTGGCGGCGACGGTCTTCTTGGCCACAGCCTTCTTGGCGGTGGCGACCTTCTTGCCGACCACCTTCTTGGCGGCCGCGGTCTTCTTGGCAACGGTCTTCTTGGCGACGGCGGCCTTCTTGGTGGCAGCCTTCTTCACGGTGGCGACCTTCTTGCCGGCAGCCTTGGTGGCGGCCTTGGTGGTCTTCTTGGCAGCGGCGGCCTTCTTGGTCACAGCCTTGCCTGCAGCGGCCTTCTTCTTGGCCACTTCCTTCTTCAGGGCAGCGGCTTCGGCCTTGGCGTTCTTCTTGGCCGCTTCCAGCTTCTTCTTGGCGTTGGCAACAGTCTTGCCGACCGACTTGGCAGCCTTTTCGGCCTTCTTGGCAACGGTCTTCTCGACCTTGGCCACGGCCTTCTTGGCCTTGGCAACGCGGGTACCGGCAGCCTTGGTGGCGCGCTTGACGGTCTTCTTGACCGACTTCACTGCGTCTTCGGCAGCGTGGGCGATGGTCTCGCCAACGTTGGTGGCGGTTTCTTTGACGTTCTCGACAGCGTCGGTCACGACCGACACACCATTACCGTTGCTCATGTTGCCCTCCTGGGGGCCTTAAGTATCAAAACGGGGCGATGCTATACCGACATTGACGATCGTGGAACGGGGCATGCGCCACCAATCGCATGTGCTGCGACGGCGATGGTGTAGTCGACCATCCCTGCAGGCACACCGTGTTTACAGGAAACCCCTTTTTTTTCAGTGCTGCGCCGCATGATCCGCGTCGTGACAGGCATTGGTTGTGTGCACCCGCCCGGATGCCGCGGAAGGCATGCAATATGGCGCGTCGCGGCACCGGGATGCGCAGAACTGCGCAAGTATCGTCCTGTATCCGCACGACCTGCGGCTGACGTCCGCGCACTGCCGGGCGCCGCCTCCGCTGTCATCACCGGCCCAGCGCCGGTCGTCGCGATCCGCGTTCCCGGCGCGCGGTTTTCATGGCGCATTTATCCAGATCGCGACACACTCATTCAGCTTGTTTTACCGTAGAGCCGAACCGCCCCCATTCCCGCCAGCGAACCGACTCCCATGCGACCGCTACCTACCCTGCTCACGCTCGCAATCGCCGCCGCCTTCGGTGGCTTCGTTGCCACCGGCATCAACGCCCACCTGGACAACCGTGCCGATGCCGCTCCGCTTCCAGCGGTGGTGCCGACCATGGCGGCACTGCCAGCCGCAGTGGCCGGGCAGCAGGTTCCGTCACTGGCACCGATGCTGGAGAAGGCGATGCCGGCCGTGGTCAGCGTCAACACCAAGCAGGTGGTGCGCGTACGCAATCCCTTCTTCAACGACCCGTTCTTCCGCCGTCTGTTCCCGGACATCCCGCAGGAACGCATCAACGAATCGCTGGGCTCGGGCGTGATCATCGACGCCAGGGAGGGCCTGGTGCTGACCAACCACCATGTCATCGACAACGCCGATGACGTACAGGTGACACTGGCCGACGGGCGCACGGTCAAGGCCGAATTCCTCGGCTCGGACCGCGATACCGACATCGCGCTGATCCGCATTCCGGCGCAGAACCTGACCGACATCAAGCTCGGCAACAGCGACCAGTTGCGGGTGGGCGACTTCGTGGTGGCCATCGGCAATCCGTTCGGCTTCAGCCAGACGGTCACTTCGGGCATCGTCTCGGCGGTGGGCCGCAGCGGCATCCGCGGGCTGGGCTACCAGAACTTCATCCAGACCGACGCGTCGATCAACCCGGGCAACTCGGGTGGCGCGCTGGTCGACCTGCAGGGCCAGCTGGTCGGCATCAACACTGCCAGCTTCAACCCGCAGGGCAGCATGGCCGGCAACATCGGCCTGGGCCTGGCGATTCCCTCGAACCTGGCGCGCAGCGTGGTCGACCAGCTGGTCAAGCACGGCGTGGTGGTGCGCGGCACGCTGGGCGTGGAAAGCCAGAACCTGACCGCGCAGATCGCGCAGGGCCTGGGCCTGGGCGAAACCCGCGGTGCGCTGATCACCCGCGTGCTGGCCGGTTCGGCGGCCGCCGCCGCCGGCCTGAAGCCGGGCGACGTGGTGGTGTCGGCCAATGGCCAGCGCGTGGACAGCGCCGAAGCCCTGCACAACGTGGAAGGCCTGGCGGCGGTCGGCAGCCCGATGACGCTGGACGTACGCCGCGAAGGCAAGCCGCTGCAGATCAAGGCGACGCTGAAGGAACAGGCACGCGCGGTCACCGGCGACAGCCTGGACCCGCGCCTGGGCGGGGCCACCTTCGTCGACCTGCCCGAGTCGCTGCGCCAGTCAGGCGCCAGCGGCGTGCTGGTCAGCGAGGTCAAGCGCGGCAGCCGCGCCGCCAGCAATGGCCTGCAGCAGGGCGACATCATCACCGATGCCACCGTCGGTGAATTCGCCGACCTGGCCAGCTGGCGCGCCAACTTCCAGCAGCGCCCGCCGACGCTGGTGCTGCGCGTGCTGCGCAACAATGGCCAGCAGCAGGGCCAGCTCGTGATGCGCTGATCGCCCTGCCGTAACACCCCCTATACCCCGGCAATGTTATTGCTGTCAGTCCAGGTCGGCACCGCCGACTCCCGTTCCCCCATCGCAACAGGAGTGATTCGATGAGCCCCACCAATACCGAGAACCTGAAGGAACACCTGGGTGAAGCCGGTTCCCACCTGAAGCAGGCCGCTACGGCCGCCGGCGGTGCGATCAAGGGTGCAACCGGTGCAGCGACCGACGAGCTTCGCATCGGCAAGGCCAACGTCAAGGCTGAATTGTCCGACAGTGCACTGTCCGGCCTGGCCGCCGCCGAGTTCGGCGGTGCCGCCGCCAAGGAACAGGTCGATGCGCTGATGGACAAGGGCAAGGACCTGATCGACAGCGCCGCCGAACTGATCCGCGAACGTCCGCTGGCCTCGTTCGGCGTTGCCTTCGCAGCCGGCTGGATCATCGCCAAGCTGGCCCGCGGCAGCAGCGACAAGTAAGCCGCAGCGTGAGCGAAGACAACACGCAAGCGCCTGATCCGGCGGCCACCCCGCCGCTGGATGAGAGCATCCGCCAGGTCGGCGCGGCCGGTCGTGCCGCTGCCGATTCGGCCAAGCACACGCTGCGTTCACTGCGCCGGCTGGCCTCGGCCGACTTCGCGCTGGCGCGCAGCGCATTCGGTCGTGCGCTGGCCTGGGCCGGCGTGGCGATCGTGTTTGGTGCATCGGCGTGGCTGCTGATGGCCGCCACCCTCATCGCGCTGCTGCAGAGCTGGGGCCTGAGTTGGCTGCAGGCCCTGCTGATCACCTCGCTGCTGAGCCTGGCCGTCACCGGCTATGCGATCTGGCGGGTGTCCTACTTCTTCCACCACACCGGCATGCACGCCACCCGGCGTCAGCTGTCACGCCTGGGCCTGTTTGACGAACCCAGCGAAGACGACCCTGATGCCGGCGTGCAGCTGCCCGAGGGCAAGCCATGAAGTTCGGCGCGCTGCAGCGGCGGGTAAAGCGCTGCGAACAGGTGGTGACCGTGCGTCTGGGCGAGACACAGGACCACTGGTCCACCCTCGGCCAGGTATGGCGACAGGGCTGGTCGCCGTTGCGCATCGTGGTGGTCGGCCTGGCCGGTGGCTTCATCGCCGGCAAGCTGGAGGTACCGGGCAAGGTCAACGGTGCCCGCTGGCTGCAGATGGTCGGTTCGGTCTCGAACCTGTTCGCCAGTGCGCAGGCGGCGTTCGCCACGGCGATGGCGGCGCAGGCCGCGGCCACCGCCGACGATGCGGCCGAAGAAGCCGACGATGCCAGCGAGCAGGCACAGGCAGCGGCCTCCGCTGCCGGAGCACGGCCGGCACCGGCACCACGCTCCGTGCCGGAGCCAGAACCGGACCTGCGCGGACCGCGTCCGGCCGAAGCGGCCACCGAGCTGTCCGAACGTTGATCCATGGAATCCGCCGCGCCGATCGCGGCCGGCGGATAATGCGCTCCCCTTTCCGGTTGATGCGTCGATGAGCGAGTCCCTCCTGTCCCCGCCACCGGCCGGCCCCGACGAGCCGGAGGCAGCGCTGCCACCACCGTCGCGCCCGCGCGGGCCGATGTCGCTGGTGGTGCTGGCGACCCTGGCGGTGGGCTACACGCTGTGGGCCGCGCAGGACATCATCCTGCCGGTGCTGCTGGCGATGTTCTTCGCCCTGGTCGGCAACCCGATCCTGCGCCTGCTGCAGAAGCTGTGGATTCCGCGCGCGCTGGGCGCACTGTTGATCCTCGGCGCCGGCCTGGGCGTGACCGGTTCGCTCGCCGTGCAGCTGATCGGCCCGGCGATGGAATGGGCGCAGGAAGCCCCACAGCAGCTGCGCAAGGTCGCCCGCCAGGTGCAGGACCTGACCAAGCCGGTGCAGCAGGCCAACCAGGCGGCGGAAAACTTCGCCCGTGTGGCCGGTGGTGACAGCAACCACAAGGTGCAGGTGATCCGTACCCAGCTGGACGACCCGTACCGCATGCTGACCCGTGCACCGCGGCTGGCTGCCTCGGTGTTGGCCGTGGTGCTGCTGACGCTGTTCTTCATGATCTACGGGCAGAGCCTGCAGCGCGCGGCGATCGCCCTGTTCCCCAACCGCCAGCAGCAGCGCTTCACTACGGACATCCTGCGTTCGATCGAACGCGAGGTCTCGCGTTACGTGCTGACCATCAGCGTGATCAACACTCTGGTCGGGCTGGTGTTCGCCGGCGTGCTGATGCTGCTCGGTATCGGCCTGCAGGAAGCGCTGCTGTGGGGCACGGTGGCCGCGCTGCTGAATTTTGCGCCGTATGTGGGTCCGTTGATCGGCGTGGCGCTGATGCTGTTGATGGGCTTCGTCGAGTTCCGCGACCCGCTGCAGGCCCTGCTGCCAGCGGCCGCCTACCTGGGCCTGCACACACTGGAAGGGCAGATGGTGACCCCGATCGTGCTGGGCCGTCGGATGAAGCTGTCGCCGCTGGTGCTGATCCTGGCGCTGATGGTGTTCGGCTGGGCCTGGGGCATGATCGGGCTGCTGCTGGCGGTGCCGCTGCTGGTGTGCATCAAGCTGGTGCTGGCACGCCTGGACGGCATGCAGGGCTGGGCACGCCTGCTGGAGTGACGGCATCAACAACGGATGGACGCAGGTGGCGGAACCAGAAACAGGGACGAAGTGGCAGACTATGGCGCCCTACCCGGATGGATCCGCTCGGATGAACTCTCTCGCCACGCGTTGCCTTGCCTTGGCCTGCATTGCCGCTCCCGCGTTCGCCGCGACACCGCCGACTGCCGATCAGGCGCGCACTCAGCTTGCTGAGGCGGTTACCTGCAAGCGGCACCTCACGCCCATACAGTTCGACGCCATGGCCCGGATGCTGACACCGGCCCCGGCAAGGGTGCAGGACGGCGAATCCAGCGGCGAGTTCCGGCTGACCACGCCCTTGATGGTGCTGGGCCAGCCCGTGAACCGGCTGCAGTCCTATGACGGCGACAGCGGCGAGGATGGCATCGACAGTTTCACCGCGTACTTCAGCTCGGCCAGTGTGGAACAGGTCGCGGCACTGGCGAAGATGTCCGACCCGGTAGCAGGCACCTACACGAAGGAAGTTGGGCGGCACAACCTGGACGTGCAGCAGTTCGACGGCCAGACCACCATCGCCTGCTCGTACAACCTGCGCTGACCCGGCCCAGCCACAGTGCCCACCCGCCCGCCGCGTCGCATGAAAGCCCGTGCTGGCAGGGGTAGAATGGCGGGGTGAATTTCCCCGTCCAAGCCATCACCCTCGACCTTGACGACACGCTGTGGCCGTTCGCTCCGATCGGCGCCCGCATCGAACAGGTCCTGCACGCCTGGATGTGCGAACACAGCCCCGCTACCGCCGCGATGTATCCGGTGGAGGCGATGCGCGAACTGCGCGAGCGGCTGTACCACGCCCATCCGCACCTCCACCACGACCTGAGTGCGCTGCGCCGGCTGACCCTGCACGAAGCACTGCACACCAGCGGTGCCAGCCTCGATCTGCTGGAGCCAGCGTATGAAGTGTTCTACGCCGCGCGCAACCAGGTGGAGTGCTATCCCGATGCGATCGACGCGCTGGCGCGCATTGCCGCACGGGTACCGGTGGCGGCGCTGAGCAACGGCAACGCCGACCTGGAGCGGATCGGCCTGGCCCATCATTTCGCCTTCCAGCTGGGTTCGCGCGAACACGGCGCGGCCAAGCCCGAAGCCAGCATCTTCCATGCCGCGTGCACCCGCCTGGGTGTGGCACCGGCACAGGTGCTGCACGTCGGCGACCATGCCGACATGGACGTGGCCGGGGCGATTGCCGCCGGCCTGCGCGGCTGCTGGATCAACCGCGACGCAGCCACCTGGACCCATCCGCAGCTGCAGCCGGACCTGCAGTTCGACACCCTTACCGGCCTGGCCGACTGGTTGGATGCCAACCTCGACGCCGCCGCACCCCGGAGTACCTGACGCATGAGCGAGATCACTGGTTTCACCGCCGACACCGCTGCGGCGCTGCCGTTGTACGTGCTGGACCGCGAGCAGTTCGCCGCCTGGAAGGACAGCCAGCCGGCTGCCACGCAGGCGTGGCTGGCATCGCAGGGCTTCAACGCCGGCGCCCACAGCGTGGCACTGCTGCCGGGCGCCGATGGCCTGGCCGGTGCCGTGATGGGCGTGGGTGATCGTGCCGATGCCTACAGCTATGCGCATGCGCCGCACGCGCTGCCGGAAGGCAGCGTCTGGCAGCTGGCCAATGAACTGCCGGCCGCCGAACTGGCGCTGCTGCAGCTGGGCTGGGGCCTGGGCAGCTACCGCTTTGACCGCTATCGCAAGCGCAACCGCGCACCGGCGCAGCTGGTGGCCTCGCCGACCGGCGAAGTGGCCGACCTGATCGCCGCCAGCCTGCGCGTGCGCGACTGGGTCAACACCCCGACCGAAGACATGGGCCCGCAGCAGCTGGAAGACGCCGCGCGCGCGCTGGCCCATGCACATGGTGCGCAGGTCGAGGCGATTACCGGCGACGAACTGCTGAAGCAGAATTTCCCGGCCATCCACGCCGTGGGCCGCGCTTCGCACCGTGCGCCGCGCCTGGTCGTGCTGCGCTGGGGCAGGGAAACCGACCCGGCACTGGTGCTGGTCGGCAAGGGCGTGTGCTTCGATACCGGCGGGCTGGACATCAAGCCGGCCGACGGCATGCGCAACATGAAGAAGGACATGGGCGGCGCCGCGCACGCACTGGCCCTGGCCGGCCTGGTGATGGCGCGCGGGCTGCCGGTGCGCCTGACCCTGCTGGTGCCGGCAGTGGAAAACGCGATCGGCCCCGATGCGTTCCGTCCGGGCGAGGTCATCGCCACCCGCAAGGGCCTGAGCGTGGAGATCGACAACACCGACGCCGAGGGCCGCGTGATCCTGTGCGACGCATTGACCTTCGCCGGTGAGCAGAAACCGGACCTGGTGCTGGACTTCGCCACCCTCACCGGTGCCGCGCGCATCGCCCTGGGCCCGGACCTGCCGGCGCTGTTCAGCAACGACGACACGGTGGCCCAGCAGTGGCTGCAGGCCGGTGACGCGACCCGCGACCCGGTCTGGCGCATGCCGCTGTGGCGCCCCTACCTGCGCTACCTGAGCAGCGGCATCGCCGACCTGGCCAACGCCGGTTCGCGCATGGCCGGCTCGGTTACCGCCGCGCTGTACCTGGAACGCTTCCTGGAAGACGGCCAGCGCTGGGCGCATCTGGACGTGTATGCCTGGAACGACGGCGAGCGCCCGGGCCGTCCGGCCGGTGGCGAAGCGCTGGCGCTGCGCTCGGCGTGGGCGATGCTGAAGCAGCGCTACAGCTGATCGGGTGGGTGCCGACCGTTGGTCGGCACCCCGTCCCCGGAAAATCTGACGAAAAATTGAATTTCGGCCCCGGCCGGGTTCTGCGAGGATGTGTGGGTCGACCACCCACACGCTCCGTGAAGGCAGGACTCCGACCATGTCGCTCTTCCGCTACACCCGCGCTGGCCAGACGCCTGGCGCGCCACGCAAGCATTCACCCCTGCTCTGGATCGCACTGATCGCACTCATCCTGGGTGCGGTCGCGCTGGCCTTCGCCTGGCTGGCCGGCTGGATTGGCGGCCGCCTGACCGCGCAGCGCTTCACCGACACCATCGAAGCCACCGGCCCGGCACATCCCGGGTTCCGCCGGGCGCACAGCAAGGGCATCTGCGTGAGCGGCTGGTTCGAACCCAGTGCACAGGCCCCTACCCTGTCCAGTGCACGGGTGTTCTCGCAGCGCCGCGTGCCGGTGATGGGCCGCCTGTCGATCGGCGGCGGTGATCCCTACGGCGCCGACAACACCGCGCGCGTACGCAGCCTGGCGGTGCAGCTGGTCAGCGATGACGGCCAGGAATGGCGGATGGCAATGAACAGCTTCCCGTTCTTCGCGGTGCCCGATGCCGAGGCGTTCTACGAGCAGACGCGCGCCTCCATTCCCGACCCGGCCACCGGCAAGCCCGACCCGCAGAAGATGGCCGCGGTGCTGGCGAAATACCCCAGTGCACAGGCGTTCCAGCAGTGGGCCAGGACGGCACCTTGGACCAGCAGCTGGGCTGACACCACCTTCAACAGCGTCAACAGCTTCTGGTTCACCAACGCGCAGGGCCAGAAGCGCGCGGTGCGCTGGCGCTGGCAGCCGCAGGCGCCGGTGGTGGAGATGGATGCGGAAACGCGCAAGCAGGCCAGCGTCGATTTCCTCAGCCAGGAACTGCAACAGCGCATGGCCAGCGGCCCGGTGCGCTGGAACCTGGTCGTCACTACCGCCGAGCCTCGCGATGCCATCGATGATCCGTCGGTACCGTGGCCCGAATCGCGTGATCAGGTGGTGGCCGGCGTACTCAGCCTGGCCCGCATGCAGTCGCAGGAAAAAGGCGCGTGCGGCCAGATCAACTTCGATCCGCTGATTCTGCCCAGCGGCGTGCGCGGCAGTGACGATCCGATCCTGGCCGCACGCTCTGCGGTGTACTCGCAATCCTTCAACCGCCGCGAGCGCGAGCGCGCCAGCGGCAACGTCGAGCAACCGAAGGAGGCCGCACGATGAGCACCGGCAACGGCCACTTCAACCTGCTGGCGCGGGTGCTGCACTGGTCCATGGCGCTGATGATCATCGCCATGCTGTTCATCGGCGTGACCATGGTCGCCTCGCTGCACCTGCGTCCGGTGCTGATCGACCTGCACCGCCCACTGGGCATCGCGATTCTGCTGCTGGTGCTGCTGCGCCTGTACAACCGGCTGCGCCATCGCCCACCGGCGCTGCCTGCCGACCTGCCGGTCTGGCAGGGGGTGGCGGCCAAGGCCTCGCACTGGATGCTGTACGCGCTGATGCTGGCGATGCCGTTGATCGGCTGGGCGATGCTGTCGGCCGGCGGTTACCCGATCGTGCTGTGGGGTGGCCTGCACCTGCCGCCGATCGTGCCGCACACCCCGGCGTTGTATGCCGCGCTGCGCAATGCGCACAGCTTGTTGGCGTATGTGTTGTTCGCCACGGTGCTGATGCACGTGGGTGCGGCGTTGTTCCACCTGTGGGTGCGGCGCGATGGCGTGTTCCAGGCGATGGCGCGCGGGAAGGATTGAGCGGATTCGCCGGGTGTTCCCGGCGGATTGTTTCCGCGACTGCGGAGGGGTGTCACTTTCTTTGCGCGCAAAGAAAGTAACCAAAGAAACGCTCCGCCGGCCGCGAGCCGGCGTGCTTCGCACGCCGGTGCCCTGCGCTCCTCGGTCCGTCGAGGGACGGCGCGGGAACTCGCTGCGCTCAGACACCCGCACCTCTTCGCCCTCGCCGGACCTCCGGTGCTCGGCTCGCTTGAAGGCGGACTGGAAGGTCAAGATCAAGAGCAACAGCATCCACGCATGGCGTGGATCTACTGGGTGCAGCTGTGGCTTTTGACGTTGGGTCCGCCTTCTAGCGAGCCGAGCATCGCAGGGGAATCAGGGGCGTAGAGGCGCCGGTGTTTGAGCGAAGCGAGTTCGGCGCCGTCCCCTGATTCCCCGAGAAGCGCAGGGAACCGTCGCGTAGCGACGGCTCGCGCTCTGGCGGCGTGTTTCTTTGGTTACTTTCTTTGCACGAGCAAAGAAAGTGACACCTCTCCGCAGGCGCGGTAACAATCCGCCGGGCAGCGCCCGGCGCTACCAGTGCGTCGGCGCACGCCCCTACAACCATCCCTTCTGCCGCGCCAGCCGGTACGCCTCGATCCGGTTGGCCACGCCCAGCTTGCCGATGCACTCGGACAGGTAATTGCGCACCGTGCCATGCGACAACCCCAGCTGCTCGGCAATCTCGCTGGCGGTACGGCCCTCGCCCGCCAGCCGCAGCACGCGGCGTTCGCGGTCGGTCAGCGGGTCGGCCTGCGACCACGCATCCAGCGCCAGCTGCGGGTCGATCGCGCGGATGCCCTGCTTCACCTTGCGCAGGGCATCGGCCAGGTTCTCGGCTGGTGCGTCCTTCAGCAGGTAGCCCAGCACGCCCGCTTCCAGCGCGCGGCGCAGGAAGCCGGCACGGGCGAAGGTGGTCACGATCACGACCTTGATCGGCAACTCGTGGCGGGCGATGCGCTGGGCCAGTTCCAGCCCGGACAGGCCGGGCATTTCGATGTCAGTGACCAGAATGTCCGGCTGCAGCTGCTGCAGCATGCGCCACGCCGCCTCGCCGTCAGCAGCGCTGCCCAGCACCTCGATGTCCGGCTCCAGGCCCAGCAGCGCCGACAATGCACCGCGCACCATCGCCTGGTCTTCGGCCAGCAGGATGCGGATCATGCGGCACCATCCCGTGCCAATGACGCTGGCGACAGCGGCGTGGTCGCGGCCACCAGTGGCACGCGCACGGTCACTACCGTGCCTTCTCCGCGCGACGACTGCAGTGACAACTGGCCGCCCAGCGCCATCGCCCGTTCGCGCATGCCACACAATCCGTTGCCCTCGGCCTGTACGCCACCGCGGCCGTCATCGCGTATCTGCATCACCAACTGTCGTTCCTCAAGCATGAAATCCACCTGCACCCGGGTCGCCTGTGCGTGGCGCACGATGTTGGTCGCAGCCTCGCGCAGCACCAGCGCCAGCCCACGTTCCACGTCGACCGGCATCGGCGGCGGCGGTGTGTACTGCAGGTGTACCTGCTGGCATTCCAGCAGCAGGCGCGCCGAGGCCAGCTCGCCGGCCAGGTCGCTGGCGCGGATGCCGGTCACCGCACTGCGCACCTGGGCCAGCGCCTCGCGGGCGATCGCTTCGGCTTCGCCGATCTCCTGCCGCGCGCGCGCGCCATCACGGTCGTACAGCTTGCGCGCCAGCTCCAGCTTCAGCGTGATCAGCGACAGCGTGTGGCCCAGCAGGTCATGCAGATCGCGGCCGATGCGCTCGCGCTCGGCGGTAGTGGCCAGCCGCCGCACCTCGTCCTGGGACAGCTGCAGGGCAACGTCCCGTTGATGGCTCAAGGCCTCCACGTTCACCACCAGGCCGACGATGAACGACACGGCCGGCATCCACACCATGGCTTGCCACGGATAACCGACGTAGAGCGCAGCGCCGCAGAACAACAGGTTCAGGCCGGTGAGCTGCAACAGGTACACCCACCAGCCGCCACGGCTGCTCATGCGGATCATCACGCAACCGAACACGAAGTAGCTCAGTCCCGACGGATACCACGGCAGCAGCACCAGGGCCATCAGGATCATGCCCAGCGCATAGCGCCATGCGTGGTGCCGTGGCGCCAGCATCACCTTCGCATAGAGCAGCAGGAACAGCGGATAGCTGGCCACGGTCAGCAGCAGCCAGCGCACCGTGAAGCCATTGCCGAGCACCGGGGTAAGGAAGATCCAGACCGACCACAGCAGGTGGATCGCACCACTCCAGGGCGACTTGCCACGCCTCAGCAGGTCGGCCACCGCCGAGTCCGGTGCGGGGCGCAGCAGGGACGCAAGCCAGCTCGACGACACGGAAGAATCCAGGCGGGAATGATCGCTGCCGATCATGCCAGTTCAGCCGATCCGGCGCAGGCGGCGGCGCGCCAGTAGCAGCGCCACCACCGTGACCGCCAGCAGCACCAGCAGGTGGCCGGCCATGCTGCCCACCGACGGCAGCCCGACCACCGGCAGCGCCAGCTGCGCCAGATGCCAGGTCGGCCACAGCGGTGCCATCATCGAGAACAGCTGGGGCAGCGCCGACAACGGCAGCCACAGGCCCGACAGCAGGGCCAGCGGCAGGTAGACCAGGTTGACCATCGCCGGCGCCGCGCTGGCACTGACATGACTGCCGATCAGCAGGCCGATCGCCCCCAGCGGCAGCGCTGCCAGGCCCGCCACCGCCAGCAGCTGCAGCATCTGCACTGCCTGCAGCTGCACGCCACCCAGCGCGCGCGCCACCCCGATCAACAGGGCGGCTACCAGCAACGCGAACATCACGGCCATCGCCAGTCGCGCCAGCAACGGTGCCGCCGCCGGCATCGGCAGCGCTCGCTTGAGGGTCAGCAGGCCGCCTTCACGGTCCAGCGCCAGCTGCACGCCGAAGCCGAAAAGGGCCGGGGCCATCGCACCGAACACGCAGTAGGTGGCCAGCAGGTAGAGCGGTGCATGGCCGCGGCCCAACAGCACGCCGAACAACAGGTAGAACAGCACCGGGAACAGCAGCGAAGGCACCGCGAAGGCGGGTGTACGCCAGGCGCGGCGCAGCTCGGCCACCAGTTCAGCGCCGTACGGGCGCAAGGCCTGGCGCCACGCCGATACCGGCGCGGGTGTAGTGCCGGTACGGGTCATCGTGTTCATGCGGCCTCCCGGGTCATGTCGAGGAAAGCGTCGGCCAGTGCCGCGCCCTGTACTTCCAGCTCACGCAGCTGTGCATCGGCGGCCAGCAGGCGCGCCACCACCGGCTCGGCCGGGCTTGCCATCAACTGCAGGTGCTCGCCATCACGCTGCACCTGCTGCACGCCCGGCCACTGCTGTACGTCTTCAACAGTCAGCACGCTGCGGCAGCGGATGCGGCGCGGCCGATCGGCCAGTCGCAGCTCGCTCAACGGCGCATCGGCCAGCACCCGGCCCTGCTCCAGCACCAGCACCTGCTGCGCCAGCGCTTCGGCCTCTTCCAGATAGTGGGTGGTCAGCAGCACGCCGCAGCCTTCGGCCACCAGCTGCCGGATTGCCTGCCACATCGCCTGCCGCGCCTGGATGTCCAGGCCTGTGGTGGGCTCGTCCAGGAACAGCACGCGCGGGCGGCCACACAGCGCGATGGCGAACTGCACCGCGCGCTGCTGGCCACCGGACAGCTGACCGTAGCGACGGCCTGCCAGTGCCTGCAGGCCTGCGCGCTGCAGCACCTCCTGCAGCGGCATCGGGTCCGGATAGCAGGCGCTGGCCTGCGCCACCAGTTCGTCCACCTGCAGCATCGGCGGCAGGCTGGTGCTCTGCAGCATCGCGCCCAGGCCGAGGCGGCTGCTGCGCTGCTGCGGGTCGCCACCGAGCAGCTCGACCTGGCCGGCATCGGCGCGGCGCAGGCCCAACAGCACGCTGATCGCGGTACTCTTGCCGGCACCGTTGCGGCCCAGCAATGCCAGCACCTGGCCAGCGCGGACCTGCAGGTCGATGCCCTGCAGGGCGGTATGGTCGCGGTAGCGCACCTGCACCTGCTGCAGGCGGGCCAGCGACGGGGCGATCGGATCCATGGGCGGTACCGGTAGCGGGGACGTTGCCATCCTGTGCCGCCGTGGTCACATTTCGCAGTTGCCGCCGTCAGTGTCATCGGATGACAGCTGTCACTGCCGTCATCGCTGTGCCTGCCTTCATGCTGTGCCGCACGCTCCACCGCCGGAACCGCCGCCGTCCGCGCTTCCGGCCACACCCGCCCGAACGCCTGTGATGGAACGAATGAACGCTTCTGCCGAGCTGTTGAAGGAACTCCGTATCGACCGCAAGTCGCCGCCGCCCGCCTCCGGTGGTGGCAGCAATGGCGGTGGCCGTCGTTGGCTGTGGATCGCGATCATCGTGGTCGTGCTGCTGATCGCCGCTGCCGTGGCCTTCCTGCTCGGCCGCGCGCCGGCCGTGGAAGTGGAAACCGCGCCCGCAGTAGCCATCCAGCAGGGCAGCGCCAGCAGTTCGGTGCTCGATGCCAGTGGCTACGTGGTCGCCCGGCGCATGGCCACGGTCTCGGCCAAGATCACCGGCAAGGTGCGCGAGGTGATGATCGAGGAAGGCATGCGGGTCGAAGCCGGCCAGGTGATGGCCACCCTGGATCCGATCGATGCCGATGCGCAGCGCAGCCTGTATGCCTCGCAGCTGCAGGCCGCGCGCAGCCAGGTGGCCGGGCTGGAGGCACAGCAGAAGCAGGCCGCCGCCGAAGCCAGCCGCCTGCAGGCGCTGGTCGGCCAGCAACTGGTGTCACGTTCGCAGTACGACCAGGCCGTGGCCCAGCGTGACAGCCTGCGTGCGCAGCTGGAAACGGCCCAGCGCAACGTCAAGGTCGCCAACGACCAGCTGGCCATTGCCGATCTGGGCGTGGACAACAACATCGTGCGCGCGCCGTTCTCCGGCGTGGTCACCGCCAAGGCCGCGCAGCCGGGCGAAATCGTTTCGCCGCTGTCGGCGGGCGGTGGTTTCACCCGTACCGGCATCGGCACCATTGTCGACATGGACTCGCTGGAGATCGAAGTCGAGGTCGGCGAGGCCTTCATCGGCCGCGTGCAACCGAAGATGCCGGTGGAAGCCACGCTCAATGCCTATCCGGAGTGGAAGATTCCGGGCGAGGTCATCGCCATCATCCCCACTGCCGACCGCGGCAAGGCCACGGTGAAGGTGCGCGTGGCGCTGAAGGTGAAGGACCCGCGCATCGTGCCGGAGATGGGCGTGCGGGTCAGCTTCCTGGAGCAGGCGCAGCCGCAGGCGGCCGCCAAACCGCAGGGCGTGCGCGTGCCGGCTGGCGCGGTGGTCCAGCGCGAGGGCGCCTCGGTTGCCTTCGTACTGGGCGACCAGAGCCGCGTGCAGCAGCGCACGGTCGAGGCCGGCCAGGCGATGGGCAAGGACCGCCAGATCCTCAAGGGCGTCAGCGCGGGTGAGTCGGTGGTGGTGAACCCGCCGGACACCCTGCGCGATGGCGCCAAGGTGCAACAGAAACAAGCGCAGTAACGGCCTGGCGCCCATGGGCGCCGCCGGCAACACCGCTCGACGCACGCCTGCGGCCACCGCAGGTGCGCTTCCCCGTTTCCCGCCTTCCGTGGAGAACCACCCATGTCGACCCTGGTTTCACTGCGCAACATCACCAAGACCTACCAGCGTGGCCCCGAGAAAGTGCAGGTGCTGCACGGCATCGACCTGGACATCGCCAGCGGCGACTTCGTCGCGCTGATGGGCCCGTCCGGCTCGGGCAAGACCACCCTGCTCAACCTGATCGGCGGCCTGGACAGCCCCAGCGGCGGCGAGATCAGCATCGAAGGCGAGCGCATCGACCAGATGAGCGGCGGCCAGCTGTCGACCTGGCGCAGCCACCACGTCGGCTTCGTGTTCCAGTTCTACAACCTGATGCCGATGCTGACCGCGCAGAAGAACGTGGAGCTGCCGCTGCTGCTGACCCATCTCAATGCCGCGCAGCGCCGCCGCAATGCCGAGATCGCGCTGACCCTGGTCGGCCTGGCCGACCGCCGCAGCCATCGCCCCAATGAACTGTCCGGCGGCCAGCAGCAGCGCGTGGCGATCGCGCGGGCGATCGTCTCCGACCCGACCTTCCTGATCTGCGACGAACCCACCGGCGACCTCGACCGCCAGTCCGCCGAGGAGATCCTCGGCCTGCTGCAGCAGCTCAACCGCGAACACGGCAAGACCATCATCATGGTCACCCATGACCCGAAGGCCGCCGAGTACGCCACGCACACGGTGCACCTGGACAAGGGCGAGCTGGCCGACGCGCCGCTGGCCCACTGACGGAGGCCACGGCGATGAAATACTTCTCGTTGGTGTGGGCGCAGCTGTTCCGCAGCCGCACGCGCACCTTGTTGACCCTGCTGTCGGTGGTGGCCGCGTTCCTGCTGTTCGGCATGCTCGACTCGGTGCGCGTGGCGTTCTCGTCCGGCGGCAGCGTGGAAGGCGCCAACCGCCTGGTGGTGGCCTCGCGGCTGTCGATCACCCAGTCGCTGCCGATCCGCCTGGAAACCCAGATCCGCCAGGTGGCCGGCGTGCGCGACGTGGCCTACGGCATGTGGTTCGGCGGCATCTACCAGGATCCAAAGAACTTCTTCCCGAACTTCTCGGTGTCGCCCAACTACTTCGATGTCTACCGCGAGCTGCAGATCGATCCGGCACAGCTGGAGGACTGGAAGCAGACCCGCACCGGCGCCATCGTCGGCGAATCGCTGGCCAAGCAGTTCGGCTGGAAGATCGGCGACACCATCCCGTTGCAGGCCACGATCTTCCCGCGCGGCGGCAGCAACGACTGGCCGCTGGAACTGAAGGGCATCTACCGTTCCAAGGACCGAGCGCTGGCGGCCAACGAAGAACGCCAGTTGATGATGAACTGGAAGTACTTCGATGAATCCAACGACTACATCAAGAACCAGGTGAGCTGGTACACGGTGACGCTGGACAACCCGGATCATTCCTCGCGGGTAGCGCAGGCCATTGATGCAATCTCGGCCAACTCCGACCACGAGACCAAGACCCAGACCGAGTCGGCGTTCCAGCAGGCCTTCGTCAAGCAGTTCGCCGACATCGGCATGATCGTCACTTCAATCATGGGCGCGGTGTTCTTCACCCTGCTGCTGCTGACCGGCAACACCATGGCGCAGGCCGTGCGCGAGCGCGTGCCGGAGCTCGCCACGCTGAAGACGCTGGGCTTCAAGGACAGCACCGTGCTGACCCTGGTGATGGTGGAGTCGGTGCTGCTGATCGGCCTGGGCGGCCTGATCGGCATGGGCCTGGCCGCACTGATCCTGCCGGCGATCGGCCCGAAGAGCATGGGCATGCTGCCGCCGCACGTGCCGACGCCGACCTGGCTGATGGGGCTGGGCCTGATCGTGGTGATCGGCATCATCGTCGGCCTGTTGCCGGCGCTGCGTGCCAAGCGCCTGAAGATCGTCGACGCACTGGCCGGCCGCTGAGGAGGACACCGACATGTTCAAGAGCAAACTCAAGAAATGGCTGGGCAACGGCCTGACGGTGCTGCTGCTGGTGATCGGCCTGGTGCTGTGGATCAGCCTGCCGTGGTTTGGCGTGCTGGCCGTGGCCGTGCTGGTGGCACTTTGGCTGCTGCTGACCCGTGGCGGACGGTTGGCGCTGGCCGCCACCCGCATCGGCGTGGCCAGCCTGCCGCAGCGCTGGGGCGCGTCCTCGGTGATCGTGGTCGGCATCGCCGGCGTGGTCGGCGTGCTGGTGGCGATGCTGGCGATGGGCGAAGGCTTCCAGGCCACGCTCAACAACACCGGCGACGACACCACCGCCATCGTGCTGCGCGGCGGCTCGCAGGCCGAGACCAACTCGGTGATCACCCGCGAGCAGGTGCCGACGTTGTCCACCCTGCCCGGCATCAGCCGCGATGGCGAAGGCCGGCCGCTGCTGTCGCCGGAGCTGTCGCAGGTGGTCAACCTGGTGTCGAAGTCCGACGGCACCGACGTCAACGCGCAGTTCCGCGGCGTTGGTCCGCAGGCCTGGGCCGTGCATGACAAGGTCAAGATCATCGAAGGCCGCAAGTTCGCAGCCGGCCTGCGCGAGATCGTGGTCGGCCAGGGTGCCAAGGGCCAGTTCCGCGACATGGACGTGGGCAGGACGCTGACCCTGGGCAACCAGACCTGGACCGTGGTCGGCGTGTTCGCCACCGGCGATGCGCACGATTCGGAGCTGTGGACCGACGCCGATACGCTGGCCACCACCTACCAGCGCAGCGCCTGGCAGTCGATCAGCGTGCGTACCGATGGCAAGGCCGGCTTCGAGCAGTTCAAGGCAGCGGTCGCCGCCGACCCGCGCCTGAAACTGGACGTGGAAACCACCCGTGTCTACTACAGCAAGCAGGGCGGCGGGCTGACCAAGCTGATCGACATCCTCGGCAAGGTGATCGGCACGATCATGGCGGTGGGTGCAGTGTTCGGCGCACTCAACACCATGTACGCGGCCGTGGCCACCCGTGCGCGCGAGATCGCCACCATGCGCGCGATCGGCTTCCGCGGCCTGCCGGTGGTGACGGCGGTGATGCTGGAGACCATGCTGCTGGCGTTGCTGGGTGGCCTTCTGGGGTGTGCGGTGGCGTGGCTGCTGTTCAATGGCTACAGCGTGTCCACCATAGGCAGCAACTTCAGCGCGGTAGTGTTCAAGTTCCATGTGTCGCCGGAACTGCTGTGGACCGGACTGAAATGGGCGCTGGGCATCGGCCTGGTCGGCGGCCTGTTCCCGGCGCTGCGCGCGGCCCGTTTGCCGATCACCACGGCGTTGCGAGAAACCTGAGCATCACGCAGCGGTGGACTGCGCATCACGCAGGGGACGGAGCGAAGGCTCCGTCCCTTTTATTTTGCGCGTCATCCACGCTTGGTGGTGAGCCAGGACGTCCAGTAGATCCACGCCATGCGTGGATGGATGCCGGCGCACGCGCACGGCTACAGATTGCGGGAAATACGCCGCTATCGATGCCTCTGCCCATCGAAAGCGCAACGCGCGTGACGTTGCGCACATCCCATCTGTGGATTGTTGGTTGCGATTCATTTTCGCGCACATCCGCAGCGCAGAGGCAAACAGTTACGAATGGAAACATTCTAGAATCGCCCCCCCACGTTGGTTTGCAGCACCCCACGCGTCCATAGAACGGGCGCTTGTTTTTCCTGAAACACGAGATTTCACGGATGTCCCTGAAAACCAATCCGCTGCGCAACGCGATCGTCATCGCGCTGGCCGCCAGCTGCACCACCCCCGCCTTCGCACAGAGCGCCGGCGATACCCCGACCAACCTCGATCGCATCGAAATCACCGGCTCGCGCATCCGCCAGGCCAGTGTCGAGACCGCACAGCCGGTCGTCGCGCTCAGCCGCGCCGAGATCGAGAAGAAGGGTTACATCAACGTCGCCGACATCCTGCAGGACGTCACCGCCGCCGGCGCACCGAGCCTGAGCCGCTCGTCGTCGCTGAGTTCTTCGCGCGACTTCGGCGGCACGTACGTCAGCCTGCGCAACCTCGGCCCGGAGCGCAGCCTGGTGCTGATCGACGGCCGCCGCATGGGCGTCAGCGCCGGTGGCTACTCCGACCTGGCTTCGATTCCCTCCGCGATTGTCGAGCGGGTGGAAGTGCTCACCGATGGCGCGTCCGCGCTGTACGGCTCGGACGCCATCGCCGGTGTGGTCAACATCATCACCCGCAAGAACTTCGACGGTGGCGAAGCCAGCGTCTACGTCGGCCAGTACGGTGAAGGTGACGGCCAGAAGCGCTCCTACAGCGCCACCTTCGGCAAGACCTTCGACCGCGGCTGGTTCAGCGTTGGGGCCGAGCGCACCAAGGAAGACGAGATCCTCGGCAGCGAGCGCGAGTTCAGCCGTTACCCGGGTGGCCCGCGCCATCCCGACGACGTCAAGGCACTGAACCAGACCACGCAGTGGGGCAGCGTCACCGTCGACGGCAAGTCGCTGACCGTGGGCCCGGGCGGCGACCCGAGCCAGAAGGGCAATTTCCACACGCCCAATCCGGCCGATGGTGCCAACACCAAGACCAACATGAGCCTGCTGAGCGGCCTGGAGCGCACTTCGGTGTTCGCCAACGGTGGCTTCTCGATCACCGATGACCTGCGCATCGTGGCCGACGCGCTGTACAGCAAGCGCGAGTCGACCAAGCACCTGGCCGGCTACCCCTACTCGGTGTCCACCGCACAGGCGCGCAACGGTTCCCGTGCTGCCCTGTCCAAGGACAGTGCGTTCAACCACTGGGGCCAGGACGTGCTGTTCTCGCACCGCACCGAAGAAATGCCGCGTGCGACCGAGAACAACCTGGACACCAAGCGCGCCAGCATCGGCCTGGAAGGCAGCTTTGAAACCGGTTCGCGTTACTGGGACTGGAACGTCAGCTACATGTACAACCGCAATGAAGGCGAGCGCATCGGTACCGGCAGCATGTACCAGCCGCATGTCGACCTGGCGGTCGGCCCATCCTTCATGGATGGCACCGTGGCACGCTGCGGCAGCCCGGGTGCAGTGATCGCCGGCTGCGTGCCGTGGAACCCGGCCGCGCCGATGGGCTATGCAGGCCCGGGCTCGCTGAGCAACCAGGACGTGCAGGACTACCTGTTCACCCGCTTCGTCGACAAGATGAAGAGCACCACGAAGGTCGCCAGCGCCAACATCTCCGGTTCGGTGTTCACCCTGCCGGCCGGCGACGTGATGGCCGCGATGGGCTTCGAGCACCGCAACGAAGAAGCCAGCTACACCCCGGACCTGATGGTGCAGAAGGGCCAGATTGCCGGCACCACCGGCCAGCCGACCCGTGGCGACTACTCGCTCAACGAGGTCTACCTGGAGCTGCAGGTACCGCTGCTGGCCGACATGCCGTTCGCGCGTGAACTGTCGCTGGACCTGGCCGGCCGCTACACCGACTACAACACCTTCGGTTCGACCACCAACAGCAAGTTCGGCCTGAAGTGGAAGCCGATCGACAGCCTGCTGGTACGCGCGACCTATGGCACCGGCTTCCGTGCGCCGACTGTGGACGACCTGTACGGCGGTGCGGTGAAGAGCCGTGATTCGTTCACCGATCCGTGCGATACCTCGTTCGGCATCGCTGCCAGCAGCGCGACCGTGGCCGCACGCTGCCAGGCGCTGAAGGTGCCGGCGGACTTCCGCCAGCAGACCGCGTCGGAAGGCAACGTCGCCAACCGTCCGGGCCAGCAGGGCATCGCCGATTTCGACTCCGGTTCCAATGCGAACCTGAAGCCGGAAACCGCCAAGACCTGGACCGTGGGCCTGGTGTACAGCCCCGAGTTCGTGCCGGGCCTGGACGTCAGCCTGGACTGGTGGAAGATCCGCATCGACAACGCGATCGTGGGTGAGTCGGCCACCGACATCCTCAACCAGTGCTACGTGCAGGGCGTGGATTCGGCGTGCGGCCGCTTCACCCGTTCCACCAGCGCCAAGACGCTGGGTCAGGTGACGTCGCTGGACCGCTCGCTGGTCAATGCGGGCTACCGCGAAACCGCCGGCTACGACTTCAGCCTGCGTTACCGCCTGCCGGAAACCGCGTTCGGCCGCTTTGCCGCCACCTGGAACACCACCTACACCGACTACCTGGAGCAGCGCAACGACAGCGCCGCCACCACGCCGGTGGAGCAGAAGACCGGCTGGCAGGGCAACTTCCGCGTGCGTTCGACCTTCAACCTGGATTGGCAGTACGGCGACCTGGGCATCGGCTGGACCGCCCGCTACTACTCGGGCATGAAGGAAGCCTGCTCGTATGACCTGGCCGGTGGCCCGGACTGCAACATGGCCGGCTTCGTCTCGCCGTACACCGATGCGCAGCCGAGCCGCAAGGTGGGCTCCAACACCTTCCACGACCTGCAGGTGCGTTACAGCCTGCCGTGGGACGGCACCGTGTCGCTGGGCGTGAACAACGTCTTCGACCACCAGGGTCCGATCATGTACAGCCAGCCGAACAGCAGCTTCACCTACTACGGTGGCTTCGACATCGGTCGTTTCATGTACATGAAGTACCAGCAGCGCTTCTAAGCCTGCAACCGCGTTCCCGCCACCGCCATCTCTCTCTCCTGGCGGTGGATGGAAGCAGAACGGCGCCCTTCGGGGCGCCGTTCTTTTTTGGGTGGAAGCGGGTCGGATCCCTTCGCCCTGCGAAGGGCTCTGACCCCACGCGACGGATAGAACAGGGTCAGAGCCCTCCGCGTTGCGGAGGGATCCGACCCCGCAGCCCCGCCGGCGCTAGCGCTTGGCGCGCATCGTGCGGATGTTGTCACCGACGAACAGGATCAGGCCGGCCCAGATCGCGGCGAAGCCGATCGCCTTGGCAGTATCGAACCCTTCGTGGAAGAAGAACACGCCCAGCAGCAGCTGCAGGCTCGGCGCGATGTACTGCAGGATGCCGACCAGCGACAGCGGGATGCGCTTCACGCCGTAGGCGAAACCGATCAGCGGCACTGCGGTCACTGCGCCACCGAAGACCAGCAGCAGGTCATTGCGCCAGCCCCAGCCATGGAAGAACGCGCCGCCATGGCCGTTTTCCGCCCAGATCGCGAAGGCCAGCGCCGGCAGGAACAGGTACATGCTCTCCACGCCCAGGCCGGCCACCGGATCGACCGAGACCAGCTTGCGCAGCAGGCCATACAGGCCGAACGAACAGGCCAGGCCCAGCGCGATCCACGGCGGCGTACCCGCGTCGATGGTCAGCCAGGCCACGCCCACCGCCGCCATCGCCACCGCCACCCACTGCAGGCGCCGCAGCCGCTCCTTCAGCACCAGCACGCCCAGCAGCACGTTCACCAGCGGGTTGATGAAGTAGCCCAGGCTGGTCTCGATCACATGGCCGGCGTTGACCGCCCAGATGTACAGGCCCCAGTTGAAGGCGATGGTCAGGCTCGACACCAGCAGGATCGGCAGCGCGCGCGGCTGCGCGGCGATCTTCTGCCACCAGCCCAGGCGCGAGCTGATCAAGAGCCAGCCCAGCACCATCACGGTGCTCCAGATGATGCGGTGGGCGATGATCTGGAACGAGGGTACCTCGTTGAGCAGGTGCCAATAGACCGGCACCAGGCCCCAGATCACGAAGGTGGATGCGGTAACCAGCAGGCCCCGGCGTTGTTCTTTCTCGTCCATGCTCACTTCTTTCTCGTCCTTGCCATTGTCAGCACCACCACACCCAGGAGAATCACCGCCATCGCCAGCAGGTCGCGCCAGCCGAAGCGCTCGCCGTTGAGCAGCGCGCCCAGCAGCACCGCGATCACCGGATTGACGTACGCATAGCTGCCGGCCAGCGCCGGCCGCACGTTCTGCAGCAGCCAGACGTAGGCGGTGAACGCAACGATGGAACCGAACACGCACAGGTAGGCCATCGCCAGCAGGCCACCGGTATCGGGCAGCGTGGTCGGGCGCTCGCCGACCGCCAGGCCGATCAGCACCAGCAGCACGCCACCGCAGATCATCTGCCCGGCGGCGGTCATGAACGGGCCCGGCAGGTCCAGGCCGCGCGCCCACACCGAACCGAAGGCCCAGCCGATCGGCGCGATCAGCAGCAGCACCAGCCCGGTCGGCGAGGCCGTCAGGCTGCTGCCGGCGTTGAGCCAGACTACGCCGAGGAAGCCGATGGCGATGCCCAGCCACTCACCGCGGCTGGCATGCTGCCCGCGCAGCGCCGAGAACAGCGCCATCCACAGCGGCACCGAGGCCACCGCTGTCGCGGCCAGGCCCGAGGACACCTCACGCTCGGCCAGCACCACCATGCCGTTGCCCAGCACCAGCATGGTCACGCCCATCACCACCAGGTTGCGCCACTGCCGCAGGGTCGGGTTCGGCATCTTCCAGAACAGGCGCAAGGCCAGGAACATCAGGCCACCGGCAATGATGAACCGGCTGCCGGAAACCATCGTCAGCGGCAGCGCGCCGCCGTGCAGGGCCTTGGCGATGCCCAGGTAGGTCGAGCCCCAGACCACGTAGACCAGCAGCAATGCCAGCGCGACAAGGCCACCCCGGGGGGCAGCCGCAGACGAAGAGGGGGGAACCGACATGACACACCAGGGAGCCGGGGGAAGGCGGATTCTAGGACGTTTTGAGTATGGTCCGGCACCCCGGACGGTGGCACGCTGTCATCCATCCATGCACCCTGCTCTGGTCTGCTACCCCGTGTTGACGGCCGATGCAGTACCAAGAGGGCTGCCCGGCCGCGCCGCCCCAAGGCCGGGCGCCGTTTTCCCTGCGCACGGACGCGCCGCATCGAGGATTCCCACCCAGATGAGCACCACGTCCCAACCTGCCGTACCCGCGAACGACCGCGCTGCCCTGCGCCGGTCGATCTCCAATACCCTCAAAGGCTCCGCCGGCAACCTGGTGGAGTGGTATGACGTCTACGTGTACTCGGTGTTCGCCGTGTACTTCGAATCGCAGTTCTTCTCGCCGGACGACAAGAACTCCACGATGTACGTGTGGGCGATCTTCGCCGCCACGTTCCTGATGCGCCCGATCGGTGCCTGGTTCTTCGGCCGCTTCGCCGACCGCCACGGCCGTCGGTTGGCGCTGACTGTCTCGGTCACGCTGATGGCGCTGTGCTCGTTCCTGATCGCCATCACCCCCACCGCCGCCAGCATCGGCATCTGGGCCGCAGTCATCCTGCTGTTCGCGCGCCTGCTGCAGGGCTTCGCCACCGGCGGCGAGTACGGCGCCAGCGCCACCTACATGTCCGAGGCCGCCATTCCCGGCCGTCGCGGCTTTCTGTCCTCCTTCCACTACGTCACCCTGGTTGGCGGCCATGTGCTGGCCCAGCTGACCCTGCTGCTGATGCTGACCTTCTGGGGCAAGCCGGAGATCTCCGAGTGGGGCTGGCGCATCGCCTTCGGCATCGGTGGCATCGCCGCGGTGGTGGTGTTCTGGCTGCGCCGCGGCATGGACGAATCGCTGTCGGAGTCGTCGATCGAAGCTGCGCGTGAGGGCAAGGCGCAGAAGTCCGGCTCCATGTACGAGCTGTTCGTGCACCAGTGGCGGCCGCTGCTGCTGTGCTTCCTGATCACCGCCGGTGGCACCGTGGCCTTCTACACCTACTCGGTGAACGGCCCGAAGATGATCCAGAGCGCATTCGCGGGCAACGACCCGATGACCGGCACCCTGATCAACCTGGGCGTGCTGACGTTCCTGATGGTGCTGCAGCCGGTCGGCGGCTGGCTGTCGGACATCATCGGCCGCAAGACCCTGCTGGTGTTCTTCGGTGTGGGCGGCGTGCTGTACAGCTGGTACCTGATCACCCAGCTGCCGCACCAGCATGACGCCACCCTGGCCTTCCTGACCCTGGCGCTGGCGTTCGTCATCCTCACCGGCTACACCTCCATCAACGCCGTGGTGAAGGCCGAGCTGTTCCCGACCCACGTGCGTGCGCTGGGCGTAGGCCTGGGTTACGCGCTGGCCAACTCGCTGTTCGGCGGCACCGCCCCGCTGCTGTACCAGGGCGCGCTGAAGACCGGCCACGTCGACTGGTTCGCCATCTACGTGACCGCAACGATCGCGGTATCGTTGGTGGTCTATGTGTTCTTCCTCACCAACAAGGGCCCGAACTGGCTCGACGGCACCCGCAAGTAAGCGCGTTGCCGTGATCGCGGCCACCGGTGCACTGCCGGTGGCCGCTGCATCTCCCGCCACGCCACTGATGTGGATCGCGGCGGCGCTGGCCGCAGCCACGGCACTGGCCTGGCTGCTGCGCCGCCCCAACGCACAGGCCGCGTGGCCACGCACCGGGTTCGGGGTCGCCCTGCTGGTGTTCTGCTCCGCGCTGGCGCTGCAGCTGGCGGTGGACCTGGGCAGCGGCCACAGCTCGCTGCAACTGCGCCTGCATCGCGGCATCAATGCAGGGTCGCCGGTTGGCCTGCGCACGATGGTGGCGTGCTATCTGGCAGCGCTCGCGGCCGGCGGCTGGGGCGCATGGACGCTGCTGCGCCGGCGCAGGTAGTGCCGGCCGCAGGGCGGCAATCCGCAATCCGCAATCCGCAATCCGCAATCCGCAATCGGCAATCGGCAATCCGCAATCCGCAATCCGCAATCGGCAATCCGCAATCGGCAATCAGCAATCAGCAATCAGCAATCAGCAATCGGTAGAGTCGACTGCTAGTCGACTGCTCTCTCTGTCTGCACCGGAAAACCCGCGCTGCGCGCGATAGTCGACTGGCAGTCGACTCTACCCCCGGCGGAATGACATGACACCCCGCCGGTCCCGAGCCTCAGCGGCGGGCCGCTTCGCTCTTGTCCCGCGTGCTGCGGAACTCCGATTCCTTCTCCCACGTCGGCCAGCGGCGGCTGTTGGCCAGCTCGGCACCCAGGTCGTAGACCAGCAGGGTGTCGGCCGCGTGGCCGCTCGGATCCCAGCTCGGGGTCCAGGCATCGCAGGCCTGGTGGTAGCAGTCGGCGAAGTACTTCTCGCGCAGCGCGCGGCCGGCTTCAACGCCGCCGTCCAGCTTGTCCAGGCCCGGGCCGATGGTGATCGCCGGCACGCCCAGGCGGGCAAAGGCGAAGTGGTCGGCGCGGTAGAAGAAGCCGGCCTCCAGGTTCGGGTCCGGGCTGTAGCTGCGACCGCGGGCCTTGGCCACGCGTTCCAGGTCGCCTTCCAGCGACACCCGGCCCTTGCCCCACGAAGCGATGTCGCGGGTCGCGCCATCCGGGCTGAACATCTCGATGTTCAGCACTGCAGCGGTCTTGTCCAGCGGCGCCAGCGGATGCGCGGCGTAGTAGCTGGCGCCCAGCAGGCCCTTCTCTTCGGCGGTGAGGGCCACGAAGTACAGCGTGCGCTGCGGCTGCGGGCCGGCGGCGAACACGCGGCCCAGTTCCAGCACCGTGGCCACGCCGGTGGCGTTGTCGATCGCACCACGGCGGATGCGGTCGCCCTTGGCGTCGGCTTGGCCGATACCGAAGGCATCCCAGTGCGCGGAGAAGATCACGGCCTCGTCGGCGTGTTCACCACCGGGCAGCTTGGCCACCACGTTGCGGGTCACCACCTGCTCGCGCTTGAGTGCGAAATCCACGCTCAGCTTCGCGTTGTCCAGTGCCACCGGGCGGAAGTCGGCACGCATCGCCTTGCGCTTCTCGGCATCGAAGTCGAGGCCGGCGTCGGCGAAGATCGCCTCGGCAAGTTCGCGCTGCATCCAGCCACGCAGCGGCGTGTGCTGCGCCATCGCCTCGGCCTGGCCGCGTTCGATGTCGAACAGCGGCGAGGTGCCCGAGCTCTTCACAGTGGCCCAGCCATAGGCGGCCGGCGCGGTCTCGTGCACGATCAGCACACCCTCGGCACCACGGCGCGCGGCTTCCTCGAACTTGTAGGTCCAGCGGCCGTAGTAGGTCACCGCCTTGCCATCGAACGCGCCCGGCGCATCGGCTTCGAAATCGGCGTCGTTGATCAGCACCACGGCGATCTTGCCGTGCAGGTCCACGTCCTTGTAGTCGTTCCAGTGGCGTTCCGGTGCGTCGATGCCATAGCCGACGAACACCAGTGGCGCGTCTTTGATCTGCACGCGCTTGCGCGGCTGCAGGCTCTGCAGGGTCACGTCCACGCCGTTGGCCAGCGCGCGCTTGCCCTGCTTCAGCGACAGGCTGGCCTTGGCCGGGCCGTCCAGCTGCGCGCGCACCAGCGGCACCGGCTGCACCCAGCTGCCATCCACGCCACCCGGCTGCAGGCCGTAGCTGCGGAACTGCTCGATCAGGTACTGCACCGTGCGCTCTTCGCCCTCGGTGGCCGGCGCGCGGCCCTCGAATTCATCCGATGCCAGCACACGCACGTGCCGCGACAGTGCCTGCGGATCGATGCCGCCACCCGGCAGGTCGTTGGCCGCATGGGCCAGCCCGCCGACGAACAGGCAGGACGACAGCAGCAACACGCGCATCGGATTCACGGCAGTACCACGGCTAGCTTGGAAGTCACCAGAGTGTAACGTGGTCGTGACACCACGGCGCAACCTGGGCCCACGTCATCCACGCATGGCGTGGATCTACCTGCTGATGCGGTCCAGCCAGCAGGCCAGGCCCTGCGCGTTGAGTTCGATGTCCATCGCCAGAACAGCGATCACCGCCGCATCGTCCAGCGCACAGCCATGCAGCTGTGCACGTTCCAGGTACAGCGCCTGCAGCGCGGCCAGCAGGCAGCGGTGGCGGTCGGGGCGGCCATCGCACTGGCGGCCGATGGTGGCCATCGCATCGATCTGTTCGAACAGGTCGTTGGCCAGTTTCTGCACCTGCTCCACGCGGCCGTAGTGGGTCAGGTACATCGCCTGCGGGCCATAGCCCAGCATGCGCTGGATCGAGGCCTTCATCGCTTCCGGGTCGAACTGCACCGGCGACGAGGTCGGGAAGATGAAGGCCCCCTGCGCGCTGTCCAGCTCGCGGTAGGAAATGCCGAAGGTATCGCCGGTGAACCAGCTGCGGCTGCGCGCATCCCACACGCAGTAATGGTGCAGTGCGTGGCCCGGGGTGTGCAGCAGCACCAGCTCGCGGCCGGCCAGGTCGATACGGTGGCCGTCCTCGGCCACCACCACACGATGTTCGGGAATGGCCTCGATACGACCATAGCTGCGCGCGATTTCCTCGGCACCGTACACCGCCGTGGCACCGGCAATCAGCCGGGTCGGGTCGATCATGTGCGGCGCACCGCGCGGGTGCAGCACTGCCTTTGCGTTGGGCAGCTGCTGCATCAGCAGGCCGGCGCCGCCGGCGTGGTCCAGGTGCACGTGCGTGAGCAGCAGCCAGTCCACCGCGTCAACGGCCAGACCCGCGTTGGCCAGCGCCTGCAGCATCGCCGGCACCGACAGGCCGGTGCCACAGTCGACGAACGCGGCGCGGTCGTTTTGAACGATCAGATAGGCCGCGTCGAAGTCGGGACGCTGGAAGCCGGTATCGATGGTGTGGATGCTGGGGTCGGCGATCATCGGCACGCACCTGGCAGGATCGGGAACAGACGCCCATGGTAGGCGCGCGGGCGGTCCGGGTTCGATGCGGCTTTGGTCGGGTGGTGCCGGGTTGTGGCCGGGTAGAGTCGACTGTCAGTCGACTGTCGCGCGCAGCGCGGGCTTCCAGAAGAGCAGTCGACTCACAGTCGACTCTACCAAGGGCAAGCGCAGGCAAGCGCAGGCCAACCAACCGCAGGTCCAGCGGGTGCGCAAGGGCCAGGTTCAGCGCAATGCGAACCGCGGCCGCAGCAGCAGGGCCAGCACCAGCACCGCCAGGAATGCGCCGTAGGCGTACAGCACCGCCAGTACCTGCGGCCAGATCGGGCCGGCGCCGGGCTGTGCCATGCCAAGTCGATACCCCCACAGCATCGACTCGATGCTCAGGGCGAAGGCCAGCAACAGGGTGGTGCCATCGAACAGGCGCCGCCGCGGGGTGCGCGGCTGGCGCGGGAACAGCCAGTACAGGCTGCCCAGCAGCAGGAACCAGGGCAGGAACAGCAGCAGCGACAACCAGGCCATCGCAGACTCCATGTCATCGCGCCTGAGGCGCGCGGACATCATGCCATGACCTTCGTTCGCGGGTAGTGCCGGCCGCTGGCCGGCGTTTTCCTACGCAGTGCCGTGGTAGTGCCGGCCGCTGGCCGGCATTTCCTATGCAGTTGCCGGCCAGCGGCCGGCACTACCCCTTACGCTTCGCGCAGCATGGCCAGGGCCGCCAGCACGGCGTCCACTTCGGCTTCCAGCTTGAACAGTTCGCTCTGCAGCTGGTCACCCTGCTCCGCCTGCTTGATCACGGCAATCAACTGCCCCGCGTCGCGCGGCGAATCGAAGCCTTCGCTCTGGATCAGCAGCGTGCCGTCACCGGCGGTCAGCTTGAAGTAGAAGCGGCCGTCCTTCTCGCGGTACTGCTTGAACAGTGGCGGTGCCACGCGGGCCACGCCGGCGTCCTCGCTGGCGATATCGCCTGCGCTGGACAGGTCACGCAGGCCCACCGCATGGCGCAGCTCGTCCAGCAGCGGTGCCGCCAGCTGCTCGCGCAGCTGCTGGCCACGGCGCTTGAGCAGCGCCTCGATCTTCTCCGGCTCGGCCATCAGCGCGTTGTAGCGCTCGCGCAGCGGCGACAGCTCGCTGTCGATGCGCTCGAACAGCTGCTGCTTGGCGTCACCCCAGCTGATGCCGGCGGCGAACGCCTTGGCGAATTCGGCGGTCTGTTCCGGGGTTGCGAAGGCCTGGTACATCTGGAACAGCGCCGAGCCCTCGGTGTCCTTCAGCTCGCCGGGTGCGCGCGAGTCGGTCAGGATCGAGAACACCAGCTTCTTCAGCTCCTCGCGCGGCACGAACAGCGGAATGGTGTTGTGGTAGCTCTTGCTCATCTTGCGGCCATCCAGGCCCGCCAGCGTCGCCACCTGCTCGTCGATCACCACGTCCGGCAGCGGGAAGTACTCCTTGCCATACACGTGGTTGAAGCGCTGGGCGAAGTCGCGCGCCATCTCGATGTGCTGGATCTGGTCACGGCCCACCGGTACCTGGTTGGCCTTGAAGATGAGGATATCTGCGGCCATCAGCACCGGGTACATGAACAGGCCGGCGCTGACGCCTGCGTCCTCGTCCACGCCTTCCTCGCGGTTCTTGTCCACCGCCGCCTTGTAGGCGTGCGCGCGGTTGAGGATGCCCTTGCTGGCGATGGCGGTCAGGAACCACATCAGCTCGGTGGTCTCGCGGATGTCGCTCTGCCGGTAGAACCACACGTGTTCCGGGTCCAGGCCACAGGCCAGCCAGCTGGCCGCGATCTCCAGGGTCGCGCGCTGGGTGCGCTGCGGGTCCTGGGACTTGATCAGGCTGTGCAGGTCGGCCAGGAAGAAGAAGCTCTCGATCCCCGGCGCGCGGCTGGCCGCGATGGCCGGACGGATGGCGCCAACGTAGTTGCCCAGGTGGGGCGTGCCGGAGGGGGTGATGCCGGTAAGGACTCGGGTGGTCATGACTGCGTGGGGTAACCTTCGATGAACGGGGCCAGTTTACCTTGCACGCCACCAACCCCGTCAGGGCCTGCGGCGCGTTCATTCACGCAACCCCGCTGGAGACACCCGATGAAACGCCTGCTGCCCCTGCTGTTGATCCTGCCCCTGGCCGGCTTCCGCCCCGCCCCGGTGCCGCCGCCGGCCTACGAGGGCGGCCCCGTGCGCATGTCTCTGGTCGACCGCGACCGCGGCACCGAATTGCGCAGCTACCCTGCCGAGGGCCAGCGCTGGGTGGCCGGCGAGCGCGGCCACCGCTACGCCGTGCGCCTGTACAACGACAGCCCGCGCCGGGTGCTGGTGGTGCTGTCGGTGGACGGCGTCAACGCCATCTCCGGCGAGGATGCCGATCCGTCGCAGACCGGCTACGTGCTCAACCCCGGCCAGCGCGCCGACATCACCGGCTGGCGCAAGAGCCAGGATGAAGTGGCGCAGTTCGTGTTCAGCAGCCCCAGCGGCAGCTATGCCAGCCGCACCGGTCGCCCGGACAACATCGGCGTGGTCGGCGTGGCGGTGTTCGAGGAAGCGCGCCGCTGGCGTCCGGATCCGATCCTGCGCCGCAGCCTGCCGCTGCCGGCACCGGCCCCGACGGCCGAAGCGGCGGCCGATGCCAGCGCCAGCAACAGCCGCATCGAGGGCTATGCCAGCAAGTCACAGGCCCCTGCGCTGGGCACCGGCCACGGCGCACGCGAGCAGTCGTCGGTACGCGATACCGACTTCGAACGCGCCAGCCGCAGCCCGGCGCAGGTTCTGCAGCTGCGCTACGACAGCGCCCGCAATCTGCGCGCGCGCGGCATCCTGGTCGATACACCGCCGTCGCGCCTGCCGCGCGAACCGCAGGCGTTCCCCAACCGCTATGTGCCGGACCCGCCGGCGCGTTGATCGGCCGCCCAGACAGCACAACGCCCGCAACCTCTCGGTGCGGGCGTTGTGCCGTGGGGGAAAACCGTAGCGCTTACTTGTAGTCCGGGTAGTCCTTGCTCACGGCATCCTGGAACTCACGGACTTCCTTCTCAGCGCGATCCTTGGCCCAGCCATAACGTTCCTGCAGGCGGCCGGCCAGATACTCGGCATTGCCTTCAGCCACATCGAAGTCGTCGTTGGTCAGATCGCCCCACTTGGCCTGGGCCTTGCCCTTCAGCTGCGACCACTTGCCGGAAATGATGTCTTTGTTCATTGCTGGGAGTCCTTGGTTGCAACGGCGTTCTTACCGTGGCTACAGCTTCGCGCAGCGGCTGTTGAGCGCCGGTCAACCGACCATGAAAGCACTGCTCACCTGCTTGAATGGTTCACTACGCTTCGACACGTACGCTGCAGAAAAACGCGCAAGAAAAAAGGCCGGGGAGGTCCCCCCGGCCTTTTTGCTTTCCGTTCCACTTCAGGCTCAACGGCCCTTGGCGGCATCCTCAACCTTTTCGCCAGCCTTCTGCACGTCCTTGCCGGCACCGGCAACGGTGTTGCAACCGGCCAGCAGGGCCACCGAGAACATCGACAACAGCATCAGGGCAACTACGCGCTTCATGGGCTTCTCCTTGGGTTCGCCGCTATACCGCTTCATTCGCGGATGGGGTTCGGTCGCTCGGCGGAAGGAGCCAATGCCACTGCCGCCGCGTGATGTGCAATCTGGCGGCAGGGGCGTGGAGCGGGTGTGAACGGATCATCGATCCGTTCAGGCGGAGAGCTCAGTCGCGCATCAGGGTGGACTTGCCGAACAGGCTTTCGACCAGGTCCACGGCCAGTTCGGCGGTGGCATTCTGCTTGTCCAGCAAGGGGTTGAGCTCGACGATGTCCAGCGAACCCATGCGCCCGGTGTCGGCAATCATCTCCATCACCAGCTGCGCCTCGCGGTAGTTCACCCCGCCCGGCACGGTGGTGCCGACGCCCGGTGCGATGCTCGGGTCGAGGAAATCCACATCGAAGCTGACATGCAGGTGGGTGTTCTCGTCGATGCCCGCCAGTGCTGCCTCGACCGCGCGCTTCATGCCGTTCTCGTCGATGTAGCGCATGTCGTAGACATCCACCTTGTGGGTCTTGATCAGGCGCTTCTCTTCCGGGTCCACCGAACGGATGCCGATCTGGTGCACCTGGATGGGGGTGATCGCCGGTGCGCTGCCGCCGAGGTGGGTCAGCGCCTTCGGGCCGAGGCCGCACAGGCAGGCCACCGGCATGCCGTGGATGTTGCCCGATGGAGTGACATCGCTGGTGTTGAAGTCCGAATGCGCATCCAGCCACAGCACGCGCAGGGTCTTGCCCTGCTCGCGGCACCAGCGTGCCACGGCAGTGATCGAACCGATGCCCAGGCAGTGGTCGCCGCCGAGCATGATCGGCATGCGGCCGGCCTGCAGTTCGGCATAGCTGGCTTCCATCAGCGCGTGGTTCCACGCCACCACTTCATCCAGGTGGCGGTAGCCTTCCACCGGCGCGGTCCACGGATTGCGCGGACCATCCAGGTTGCCCAGGTCGCGCACATCCACGCCGCGCGCCTCGAGCGCTTCCGGCAGCCCAGCCACGCGCAGCGCTTCCGGCCCCAGCCGTGCACCGCGATGGCCCGCACCCACATCGGTGGGAACGCCAATCAGCGATACGGAAATGGGATGGGCCATGGGTGCCTCCTGCGGGGGAAAAAGAAGCACAGTCTAGCCAGAGCTGTGTGACACCACTCGCGGCGGTGCAGCAGGGCCATTGCATGGCATGATGCCGCGCGGACCTGCCCCCGCTTCATGGAAGATTGCGATGTCGCCCTTCATCAATACGGCCTGGCCGCGCTTTTTCATCGGGGCGCTACCCATCGCCGCTCTTGCGGTTTTTTTCAGCAGCTCGATCGATGCGTCGCAGAACGGTTGGTTGATGCAGGCGACGCTGCTGCTGGTGCCGTTCTCGACCCTGGTATTCCTCGGGTTGGGTTGGCAGCGTCTGCGCAAAGCACACGCCGAACACCCGATTCTGAAAAGCGAGCTGCCCCGTGTGGCGACGGCATTGATCGGCAACGTGAAGCTGGCGGCGCTATGGTTCGGCCTGACCTTCGTTGGCATGTTCACCCTGATGCTGGCGTGGGTGTTGCTGTATAAGTCCTGCGGCTGAAGCCTGCCCCAACCCGCTGCGCGCTCAGCGTCCGCGGCGGCGAACCGGCGTCAGGCTCTGCACCTGGCCGTTGTTGCGCATCATGCACAGGAAGCGGCCATCGGGGTAATCGATGATCAGTTCCTGGTAATCGCTGCCCACCGGCATCTGGGTGACCAGAGCGCCCTGCGCGCCCTTGCGCATGTTGCAGGCGCCCAACGCGGTATCGCCTGCCGGCGCGGGGGTAGTCACCGAGGACACATTGCGGAACACCGCGCGGCAGCCGCCATTGACCCACACCGAGTGCCGCGACAGGCCCCAGTTCTTGCCCTCCTCGCAGCGGGTACGGCTGAGCTGGCGCACGATTTCCACATTGCCACGGGTATTCAGATCGCACGACACCTGTTGCTGGCCGGTGGATTCGCAAGTGACTTCGCGCGGCAGCGCGGCATCCCCGGCGGCAGCGTCGCCAGGGCGGGCGCTGTTTGTGGCGGGCGCGGGCGCACCGCTGCTACTGACCTGGCAGATGCCATTGGCGCCGCCTCGGCCGGTGTAGCTGACCTGCGGCGAGCCGTCATCGTTGCGGCTGATCGACAGGGTGATGCCGCTGTTGACATCGCGTGCTTCGAAATAGCGGTCGTTGAAACGTTTCAACGCCGTCTCGCGGCCCTGCACGTAGACCGGCCCGCCTTCATCAGCGTGCACATCGATACCGCCCGGGCAGCTGGCGTTGAAGAACGGTACCGCAGCCATGGCCGGGGCCGCGAAAGCGGTGGATACCAGTGCGACGGTGAGCGACAGGGCGTGGCGACGCATGTGCGGATCCCGAAGAGGCCCAGGTGGGCGTGTAGCGGCAGTATGCGGTGGGCGCTGCGGGCGGTCCGTGAGGAATATCAAGATCCGGGTAGCGCGCGTGGGGATTCACGTCTGGTATCGTTGCCTTGGTGCCTTGCCGAGGCTGTTAAGCCGGCTTTACGTCGCACGCTACTGTAAGCCGTGCGGCAACAGTGGCGCAGCCCGGATGACCGATGATGACGGCGCTGCGCGATATGTCGCTTCTGGCATTGCGATGCTCGAAACGGGCCAAACGCGATAATTCATTTTTCCTTTCAGATCACCCGATGCCATCGAAACAAACGACTGGCAGGCGGTGATTTCACGTGCGCATGATGAATCGCCACCTGCAAAGGTGGCCGGGACTTCCAAGCCCGTTTAATCGAAGCTGTATACGCTTGCCAGCCGGCGCCGTCTTCCCAAGAGCGGCGCCGGCTGGCAATCCGTTCGCCGATCGACGGCGGGCGGTGCGTGGGGGCCCTGTGCCCACCGGCTCATCGATTTCCGGTCTTGGAAGCCACGCATCGCCCGCCACCCTCTTCGGGTGGCACCTCTGTTGCCGACGAGGATGCCCGCATGCTCAAGCCCCATCACCCGTACCTGACCGCCACCCTGGGCGAGGCTGCCTTGCGCCTGCCGCCCGAACTGGCGCAGCCGTTGGAAGCTGCTTTCGCTGCCGCGAACGAGGCGCCCGCGCCCATCAACCTGCCCGGCTGCCTGCAGCGCATCCAGGCCGGTGACGCCGCCGATGGACAGCCGTGGCAGGGACCGGCAGGCACACCTGGCGACGCCGTGGCTGCCGCACGCAGGGACCGCGCCGCAGTGGGCCTGGTATCGCTGCTGGAGCTGTACCACGCCGCAGAGCGCGTGCGCGTGGATGGGGAAGAGAAGGACGACATCGGCGATGGCACGCGCGAGGGTCTGATGCTGGCCTGCCGGGGGCTGGCGGAGTATGTGGCGTTGCAGGTGGGTGGGGCTCAGTAATGCAGAACATTGAGATGCCCAATGCACAGGTTCACAACGTCACTGCCCCGGCTAGCGAATCAGGCAGACCCGCTGCTGGAATGAGCGCACCCTATCCAAACCTGAAGCCTGTTCTCGTTGAGCTGCGGCTGGACGAAGTGGATTCGCGCGCCGGCGCTGTTGCCGAGTTGATCGCCTCCACCGCACGCCCCATGGCGCTCTCGATAAGCCCTGAAGTCATGTGGTACAGCTTCGTGCTGAATGACAGAGCCATCACCCGGATCCGTCCTGGAACGCGGACGAATTGCACGATCTCATTCATCAATTACGAAGGTGCGAAGGAGGTGTTCACTTGTGGCACGTCGGCCGCCTTCGGAGATGGATCGTCGACAAGGGGGTTGATCCGCATCATCCGGTTTGATTGAACCTGTCCGCACCAGACTTTTCCGAGATGGCGGAGCTTGAGCGAAAGGCCCTGATGCTTTACACAGCGCTGGCATGCAATCGCACACCCAGGGCACGGGTCACCTTCAGGATGGTGGCGAAATCAGAGCTGCGCTCGCCGGACAGTGCGCGGTACAGATCACAACGCACCGTCATTCCGCACGATCGATGCCGAGCAAGCCCCGGGGGCTGGCGCGGGCGCTCGGCTCTGCCCTCAAGTACACCAAGCCGCTGCCGATAACTGCCAGACAGGGGAACTCTTGGACTACAGACTGGAGAGCACTTCATGCTGCAAAGCTTGTCGGAAGGTTTTTCGCTGGGCATCTGGACACTAATCGGTGCCGCAGTCGGGCCCCTAGTGGTCGCAGCCGGGTTCGGCTTCCGTAAGGTCGTGGCCTACTTCAACGGAGTACCCACACCGGAGCGCCCTTTCAAGGCGTGGTGTGCGTTGGCTGCGATCCTGTTCGCCATCGCAGGTTCGATGTGGCAGGCCAAGGCTGGGCCGTTTGCCGAGTGCCGTGAGGCAGGCGGCACCAATGCGCAGTGCTTCATTCTGCCGCAGAGCAGCAGGGCCTAGAACGAAAGGGCCGCCCCTTGGGGCGGCCTCTCTTGGGCAGCAGCAGACCATTTTCCTGCGGCACTACGCCATTGGGTCGTGGCGGGCACCAGCTCGAGCCAGTCGAAGGCGATTACGTTCTGGCTCAGGCACTCGTTGATCGGAGTCATGCGATCTGAAGCTACGCCAGTTCCTAACCCACAGCTAAGCAAGGACGCTGATAGCCACATCACCGAAGCCAAACGTTGACTGCACGACCATTTCGAGCGAGCGGCCAGCTCGTCCGTGAAAAAAAAGGCCGGCGCTAATGTTCCCGGCAATTCCCAGGAAGACGCAAAAGGCCAGCGCACAGCACTGGCCTTTTGATTGAAACCCCTAATTCAAGGCGTTTCGGCGCTTCCCGAGTGGTGCCGCTTATCCGAATCGAACGGATGACCTACTGTTTACAAGACAGTTGCTCTACCAACTGAGCTAAAGCGGCATGGGTGGTGCACCGGCGGCAGCGCCGCAGTCCGGGGATTCTAGCGCAACCGCGTGCATTCCAGCGACCGGCTCTGTGCCGCCCCGCTGCGCTGCTGGGCCTGGGCCGGCTGCGTGCCTGCCGCCAGCTGCCCTTCCAGCCACCACTGGCCGGCGTCGCCGCTGGCGACAAGGCGCGGCTGGAAGCCGGCGGCCTGCACCGCCGCCATGCGCCGCTCGGCGCCTTCGCGGTTGCGGTACTGGCCCAGCGCCACGGCGTTGGCCTCCTCGCCTTGGCTGATGATGTAGTAGTCGCTCAGGCCAGCGGCGACGATGCGTTTCACGGTGGCCTGGGCTTCTTCGCGGTTGGCGGCGGCCGGCAGCATCACCCGGTAACGGGCACTGCCGCTGGCAGCGGGCTGTTCGCGCAGGCGCACCTGGCTGAGCAGCGTGCTGGCCTTGCCTTGCGCATTGGTCGCGGCGGCGCGGTCGGCGAACGGGCCCAGCGCGATGCAGCGCGGCGGTTCGGCAGCCACGGGCGGGGTTACGGGCTTTTCCGGCGCCGGGGTCGGTGCAGGCGGTGTTGCCGGCTTGGCAGCGGCAGCAACCGGCGTAGCCTCAGCCGCCTGCGGCTTGGCAATCTCCGGCTTGGCCGGGGCGGCGAGCGCCGGCGTTACAGCCACGGCCGTCTTCTCCGCCGGTTCGCGCTCCATCAACGGCGCGGTCGGCGCGGCGGCCGTGGCTTCGGCGGCCGCCGCGGCATCCACGCCACCGGGCACCCAGCGCAGCTCGGCCACGCCGGCGGGTTGCGGCGGCGGCGCAGGCTTCTGCGGTGCATCGCGCAGCAGCCACCAGCAGGCGACGCCAAGATTGAGGATGGCCAGTACGACGATCAGGGCACGGGTCAGCATGCGCGGATACTAGCCTGCGGGCTGGTGCACCGCCCAGCGGGCGAGGCCATCCAGCACCAGCGAGGGGTGGTAATCGGCGCCGGGCAGCAACGGCATCAGCGCCGGTGCGCCGCCACCGTGCACCAGGAGCGAGGGCGCAACGCCCAGCAGCGTGTGCGCCTGCTGTGCGCTGCGTTCGATCAGTGCCACGGCCGCACCATCGCAGCCGGAGGCGAGCGCGTCGGCGGTGTCGTTGGCGAATTCGCTGTAGTCACCGCCGGTAGCCGGCAGCTGCACCGCGCGGGCATGCAGTGCTTCGCGCATGGTGGTGGGCGATGCGGAAATGCGGCCACCGTGGTGCTGGCCGTCGGCGTCGAGCAGATCGATCGTCAGTGCGGTGCCCACCCCGACCACCAGCACCGGGCGCTGCGCCTTGGCCGCAGCCAGCAGGGCCAGGAAACGGTCCACACCGAATTTTTCGGGCTTGGCATAGGCAATGCGCACACCGGCGCATTCGGCGCTGGTACGCACCACGTGCACGTGCTCGAAGCGACGCTGCAGCTGGTCCAGCATCGCGCTGGTCAGCGACGGTGCGGCCACGCTGGCCACGAACGCGGTGGTGCCGCTGGGCAGGCTGTGCGGCGGCTGTCCGGCCATGCCTTCGGCGCCATGCGCCCAGGCCTGCACGTCACCGGCACGGTCACCCTGCAACGGCGCGAACTTGAAGCGCGAGTTGCCGAGGTCGAACAACCAATCGCTCATGCCGCCCTCACGCTGACTTCGCCGGCGTGCAGCAGGCGCTCACGGCCATCGATGCGCACGCGCAAGGCGCCGTCATCAGCCAGGCCGAGTGCGGTGCCATGCTGCCACTGTCCATCCAGTTCCACCCGTACTTCGCGACCGGCCAGCATGTCGAACGCGGCGTAGCGCGGCAGGAAGGGAGCGAGGCCTTCGCGATCGAATTCTTCCAGTGCCGGCAGCAGGCGCGCCAGCACGGCAGCAACCACCACGTTGCGGTCCACCGCCTTGCCGGCCAGCGTGTCCAGGTCCACCCACGGCTGGGTGATCTGCTCGGCGAAGGACGGCGGCATGTGCGTGTTGATGCCGATGCCGATCACCGCGCGCGCCGGGCCGGCGTATTCGCCACCGCCCTCGGCGAGCAGGCCGACCAGCTTGCGCTTGCCATCGACGATCAGGTCATTTGGCCACTTCAGCTGCGCCTGGGTGTAGCCCAGGTCGTGCAGCGCTTCGGCCACGGCGATGCCGGCCACCAGGCTCAGCCCGGCCAGGCGACCGAGGCCACCGGAAAACAGCCGCAGCACCGACAGGTAGATATGCGCGGCCAGCGGCGACGCCCACGTACGGCCGCGACGGCCGCGGCCGCCGGTCTGGCGCTCGGCCAGCAGGACGCTCACCCCGCGCTGGGGCGCGCTGCAACGCAGCAATTCGGCGTTGGTCGAGTCCACTGTCCAGGCGACCTGCAGGTCGTGCAGCAGGGCTTGGACGCCGGCAGGTAGGCCGGCACGGATCGCGTCCGGGTCCAGCAGGTCGACCGGGCGGGTCAGGCCATAGCCCTCACCTGCACGCCCCTCGATGTCTACACCGGCGGCTCTAAGTCCTTGAATACGCTTCCAAATAGCCGCCCGGGTCTGGCCCAGCTCACGGGCCAGGGCGTCGCCGGAGAGGCGACCGGCAGCGAGTTTGGCCAGCAATTGGCGGTCGTCCACGGCAGCTTCCACGAAGTCAGGAAGGAATTATGCGGGAAAGCCGCCAGCGGCGCCCGCCACGCTGGGTTCCGCGGGGGCTTCCAACGGGGCGCCGGGTTCGGGCTAGAATCGGGAACTCACCTTCCCTTAACGTGGATGTCGTCAATGCGCCGTTATGCCCATTGCCTGATCCTGCTGACGATGCCCTTCGCGGCGTCTGCGACGGCAGCGCTGGACGACAGCCGCGGCGCCTGCGTGTCCTCCAACGGCGATGCCGCTTCGCAGCGTGCACCGACCGCGACCGCTTCGGCCGCCACCACCAAGCCGGCACCGGTCCGCCCGGCAGCCAACACCAGCACGGGCGGCGGTGGCAGCGATGACGACGTGCTGCAGCGCATCCGCGCACCGAAGTGGCACAGCTACCTGCCGGGAATGTTCCGCTGATCAAGTCGTTGCTGCAGTGGCTGCGGCCTGCGCCGCGGCCGATCGACGATGTACTGTGGAATGAGGCCTGCCGCCGCGCCGCCTGGCTGCACGGTCTGGACGACGAACGCCGCGCGCGATTGCGCCTGCTGGCCACGCGCTTCCTGCACGAGAAGACCATTACCCCGATCGGCGAGCTGCAGCTGCATGCCGGCGATGGCGTGCTGCTGGCGGCACTGTGCTGCCTGCCGCTGCTGGAGTTCGGCAAGGTGGGTCTGGAAGGCTGGTCGCAGCTGATCGTCTACCCCGATGCATTCCGCGTACATCGCAGCCACATGGATGCGGCCGGCGTACTGCATGAGTGGGATGACGAACTGATTGGCGAGTCGTGGGACAGCGGTCCGTTGATCCTGTCGTGGGCCGATGTGCAGGCCGACCTGGCGACGCCGCACGAGGGCTACTGCGTGGCGGTGCACGAGATGGTGCACAAGCTGGATGCGCTGGATGGCGCGATGGACGGCACGCCGCCACTGCCGCGCGAGTGGCAGCGCGAGTGGGCAGCCACCTTCCAGCGTTCCTACGACGCCTTCTGCGCGCAGGTGGATGCCGGCGAGGAGACGTTGATCGACCCGTACGCGGCCGAGGCGCCGGAAGAGTTCTTCGCGGTGGCCAGCGAGTATCACTTCTCGGCACCGGATCTGCTGCAGCAGGCGTTGCCGGAGGTGGCCGCGCAGCTGCAGCGGTTCTACGGCGAGCCGCCGACGATCGAAACACGGTAGTGCCGGCCGCTGGCCGGCAACCTCATGATCTTAGATGGCATTGCTTGGTTGCCGGCCAGCGGCCGGCACTACCGATCAACGAAGCTTACGGCCCTGGCGGCAAACGCACTTCGAAACGGGCGCCGCCCAGTTCGCTGGAACGGCCTACGGCCAGTTCGCCGCGGTAATCCTTGATCAGGTCCTGCACGATCGACAGGCCGATGCCGTGGCCCTGCACGCGCTCGTCGCCACGCACACCACGCTGCAGCACCTTGCCGATGTCGTCCGGGGCAATGCCCGGGCCATCGTCGTCCACCGCCAGCAGCAGGCCTGCGCGGCGCGCGTTCGGTGCCGGCAGCGGCTGCGCGGTCAGCAGCACGCGGCGGTTGGCCCACTTGAAGGCGTTTTCCAGCAGGTTGCCGAGCAGTTCCTGCAGGTCGCCCGGTTCGCCGTGGAAGCGCGCGGCCGGATCGATGTCGAACTCGCACAGCACGCCCTTGGAGGCGTAGACCTTCTCCAGGCCACGTACGATTTCCTCGGCGTTGGACTCGATCGGAAGCGGCGCGGAGAACAGCTTGTGGCCCGACGACGCAGCACGTGCCAGCTGGTACGAAACCAGGTTGTTCATGCGCTGCAGCTGCACGTCCAGCTCTTCGCGCAGCGCGCCATCGCCCGCGCCGCTGTCCATCTGCGTGCGCAGCACCGCAATGGGCGTCTTCAGGCTGTGTGCCAGGTCGGCCAGGGTGTTGCGCTGGCGCTCGAGGTTCTCGCGCTCGCTTTCAATGAAGGCGTTGATGCTGTCGGTCAGCGGTTCCAGCTCGCGCGGGTGGCGCTCGCTCATGCGCTCGGTCTCGCCGCGCTGCACCTTGGTCAGCTCGGTGATCACGCGACGCAGCGGACGCAGGCTCCACTGCAGGATGACGGTCTGCAGCAGCAGCAGGATCAGGCCGATGCCGCCCAGGTAGAACCAGACACGGCCACGGAACACGCGCAGCTGCGCGCCCAGCGCGCGCGAGTCTTCCATCACATAGATGGTGTACGGGAATTCGGTGGCCGGGTCGGCGTCGGCGTCCCACACCAGGCCCAGGCCATAGCGGTACACCGAACCCTGGCTGCCGTCGATCTGGATCATCGGCAGCGGGCCTTCGAACACTTCCTGGCGCGGTGCCAGCAGGCCGCCGCCGACGGTGGGCAGCATCGGGCCTTCGGCGGACATCGAATTGCCCTTGCCGTGCGGCATCACCACCTGCAGGTACAGGCCACTGCCCGGCACGTCGAAGCGCGAATCCGGCGGCTGCTCGCGGATGTACAGCGAGCGGTCGCGGGTGAAGTCGATGCCGGCCGCGTACGCGGTGGCGTAGTTCTTCAGGCGCTCACGCAGGTTCGCCTTCGCCGTATCGGCGAAGGCGGCGTCGAGTGCGTAACCGGCCAGGGCCAGGAACGCGACCAGGCCCACGGACGCGGCAAGCATCTGGCGCGCCTGCAGGGAGCGCGGCCGCCAGCGTCGGAAGAACCACAGACGGCCGGACATCATGGTCTCGCCAGGCTGAGCCGGCTCAGCCCTCGTTGCGCGGAATCGCGAAACGGTAGCCGCGGCCGCGCACGGTCTCGATCGGCTTCAGTTCGCCATCCGGGTCCAGCTTCTTGCGCAGGCGGCCGATGAACACTTCCAGCACGTTCGAGTCGCGGTCGAAGTCCTGCTGGTAGATGTGCTCGGTGAGGTCGGCCTTGGAGACCAGTTCACCGGCGTGCATCATCAGGTACTCCAGCACCTTGTATTCGTAGCTGGTCAGGTCGACATTGCTGCCGGCCACGCTGACGGTCTGCGCAGCCAGGTCCAGAGCGACCGGGCCGCATTCCAGGGTCGGCTTGCTCCAGCCGGCGGCGCGGCGCAGCAGCGCGTTGACGCGGGCCAGCAGCTCTTCGACGTGGAACGGCTTGACCAGGTAGTCGTCGGCGCCCTGCTTCAGGCCTTCGACCTTGTCCTGCCAGCTCGAACGCGCGGTCAGGATCAGCACCGGGAACTTCTTGCCTTCGTCACGCAGGGCCTTGATCAGCTCCATGCCCGACATCTTGGGCAGGCCGAGGTCGATGATGCCGACATCGAACGGAACTTCGCGCCCCATGTAGAGGCCTTCCTCGCCGTCCTGCGCAGCATCGACGGCAAAGCCTTCGCGCTTGAGCCGGGCTGCCAGGGTCTCACGCAGCGGGGCTTCGTCTTCGACCAGAAGGATACGCATGAACTCTCCCTAGTGTCCTGGGTGTGGCCCGGAGGCCTGTGGGGTACGGGTTGATAGCGACAACTATCCCTGTTCAGGGGTTATCGCCGCGTAGTGATGACATATCCGACCGCGGCGTGCGCGGCTGTGAACGCGACGGTGCGGGGTCGTCCATGTAGCGGACCCGGCCCCGGTCGTCCATGTACTTCACCCGGTTGATGTCACGCCCATCGAACGGCACGCGCTCGGCGCCGAGGATGTGGCCGCCGGTGGTGCGCTGCACGCGGCGCACGGCATCGGACAGCGAGCGCTCGTCGCCACGGCCACCGCGCTCGCCCCGCTCCATCATCTCCGCGCGCCCCTGATCGCCACGCGGCGGCTGTTGCGCCAGCGCCGAAGACAGCGGCGCAGCCGCCAGCACCACGCAGGTGGCCAGGGCAATGCGGCGATGGAAGGGAGCGGAAGACATCGATGCGATCCTAGCCGAGCACGGCGATTCGTTCAAAAGTCGTAAATCCGGGAGCCGGGTTCGGGACCCGGCGCTTTACAAATCCTTTGCAAATTCTTGGTTTGGGGCAGTGAATCCGGTCTGAACTTTTCCGGCCCTGCGCTCGCGTCGTTCATCTAGGTGAACATTCGGGACGAATCGCCGCCCCTTGTCAAGTCAGGACCGTGACCGACGTCACGCTGCGGCGCGATCAGCTTCGCGTTCGGTGACCGCCAAGGCCTGTTCGATCAGGCTCCAGCCGGCGCCCGGGCGGTGTGCGCCCTCGCTCAGCACCTGGCGGAAGGCGCGACCACCGGGCTGGCCATGGAACAGGCCGAGCAGGTGGCGGGTGATGTGCTTCAGCGCCAGGCCTTCGCGCAGCCGCGCCTCGATGTAGGGGCGCATCGCGCGCAGCAGGTCACCACGTGCCTGTAGCGGGGCGCCGGTGTGCAGCGCCTCCAGCTGATGCAGCAGATAGGGGTCGTGATAGGCCGCCCGGCCCAGCATCACGCCATCGACGTGCGCGGCCTGCGCCTGTACCGCCTCGATGCTGGCCAGGCCACCGTTGATCACCACCGGCAGTGCCGGGCGCTCCTGCTTCAGGCGGTAGGCCCAGTCGTACTTCAGCGGCGGAACCTCGCGGTTCTCCTTCGGCGACAGGCCCTTCAGCCACGCGTTGCGCGCATGCACCACCACCATCGCCGCACCAGCGGCGACCTGGCGGTCGACGAAGCTGGCAAACACGTCGTAGTCGTTGTCCTCGTCCACGCCCAGGCGGCACTTCACCGTTACCGGGATGTCGACCGCATCGACCATGGCCGCCACGCACTCGGCCACCAGTACCGGCTCGCGCATCAGGCAGGCGCCGAAACGCCCGGCCTGCACGCGGTCGGACGGGCAGCCGCAGTTGAGGTTGACCTCGTCGTATCCCCACTCGGCGGCAATGCGCGCAGCCTGCGCCAGCAGGGCCGGATCGCTGCCGCCAAGCTGCAGCGCCAGCGGCTGTTCGCTGCGGTCGAAGCCGAGCAGGCGCTCGCGGTCGCCGTGGATGACCGCGTTGGCGTGCACCATCTCCGTGTACAGGCGTGCACCCGGCGCCAGCACGCGATGGAACACGCGGCAATGGCGGTCGGTCCAGTCCATCATCGGGGCAACGGACAGGCGCAGGGAATCAGCGTAACGGGCGGTGGCGGACGTCATCGGGGTGTTGATCGTGGAGACTGGCATTGCCAGTGAGATCAATAGTTTACACCGCTCGGCTGAATGGCGGCGGCTGGCGCCCGGATAGCGGGGCGCCCGGGCCCGAGGGCCGTCCGCAGGCCGGGCGGCGCCACCCCACAATGACGGGCAACCGGTCACAGTTGTCGCGATTCGTTGACGACGACGAAATATTGACGCCGTTATAGTCCGTCGCTCGCAATGGATTGGACGTGTGGAGCAGATGATGCAGCACAAGCGTTTGAGCAGGACCCTCGCCACCGCGCTGGCGGTCGCCGTACTGGCCATCGGCACGGCAACCGCAGCACCGGCTGCCACCGGGCTGAGCCCGACCTTCACCACCTGCCGTGACAAGGCACAGGGTGCGATCGAGCAGGCCGCCTGCCTGACCTCGGAAAGCGCACGCCAGGACCAGCGCCTGAACCAGGCCTACCGCCAGCTGCAGGCAAAGCTGACTGGCGCAAAGAAGACCAAGCTGGTGAATGCCCAGCGCGCGTGGCTGCAGTCGCGCAGCCGCGATGGCGAACTGGATACCGCGCTGTACGACGATTCGCAGCCCGGCAACCTGCAGGGCGAGCTGAACGATGTGATGCGCCTGAGCGCGCGTGCCGACCAGCTGCAGAAGTATCTGCAGCTGCTGGACTGACCCTTGAGGGGCAGACCCTCTGACTGCACAAGGATGTAAGACATGCCAACCAGCATCGATACCCATGATCTCGATGCCACCTCCGGCGCCGTGTATTTCGCCGTCGGCCGTGGTACCGAAGGGGGTCCCGCCTCCTATCATCTGGCCATCGCCGGCATCACCCAGGGCGTGACCGAACCGCACTGGGGCACGGTGAACAAAGTCGCGCAGAACAGCGGTTACAGCCTGGGCGCGATCCAGGTCGACTTCGGCCAGCGCGGCGAGTGGGCGCTGGGCGCCATCGACGGCCACGCACTGAAGGCGGGCGAGACGACCTATGTCGACGCCGTGATCGATCAGGCCAGCACCTATGCCAAGGCGCACAACCTGCCCTTCACCCAGGACCACGCCGACCTGCGCCGCGACCTGCTCAGCCACGGCAATGGCCTGAGCGGGCGCAGCTCGATCCAGTTCATCGATACCAACACGCGCGACAGCATCAACGCCTGGGCCGGTTCGGCCGAGGGCAAGCAGTGGATCCACGCGAACATCGACTACCCGCAGGTGCGCAACGCCACCCGGATCGGCATGGCGATGGTGGACGCACACGGCAGCGGCATCGCCGAGGAAAACCGCTTCGAAGCGATCAGCCTGATCGCCAAGACCGCCAACCAGTTGCCCAGCCAGCTGCCCAAGCTGCAGAAGGTGCTGGAAGAAGGCGGTGACTACGAGGCGCTGCGCGCGAAGGCCGGGCAGATCCGCGAGACCTACCAGTACTTCGACGCGCCCAAGGCCGGCGACATCGCCGTGCGCTACGAAAATGCCTACGCCAACAACAAGGACGCAATGGACCGCGCCCATGCCAAGGTCAGCAGCCGCGACTACTCGCCCGCCGGTGAGCACAATGATGCGGACATCAAGGTGGCGCTGGACCAGATCGGCGCACCGCGCCAGCAGGCCGGTTCGCAGACGTTGAAGGAAGGGTCCAGCGGCCGTGACGTGCTGAAGCTGGAGAGCAATCTGGTCACGTTGGGCTATGCCAGCGCTGGCGGCCAGCAGACGCTGAATCCGGACCGGCGCTTCGATGCCACCACCCGCAAGGCGGTGGAGGACTTCCAGCGCGCACACAACCTGGACCCGGTGGACGGCAAGGCCGGGCCAGCCACGCTGGCCGCGATCGACCGCGACGCGCGCGAACTCCAGGGCAACCTGGCCGCGCTGGGGCTGACCGACGCCAAGGGCCAGGCCATCGGCAGCGATGGCTATCTGGGCGGTGGCAGCCGCCATGCGATCAACGCTTTCCAGCAGCAGCATGGCCTGCCCGCGACCGGCATTGCCGATGCGGAAACCCGCCAGGCGCTGGCCAATGAAGTGCAGCAGCGTGCGCAGGCACAGGGCAACACCCCGGGGCAGCAGGCCGCGGCCGAGCCTGCGCGCGAGACGGTGTACCCGATGTCCGACCCGCGCAGCCCGCAGAACTGGCTGTACACCGAGACCCTGGTGCAGGTGAAGTTCGCCGAGGAAGCGCGTGGCCTGCCCTCCGGCGAGCACAGCGAGAAGCTGGCCGCTGCGCTTACCGTGGAAGCTGCACGTGCCGGCCTGTACCGGGTTGATCGCGTTGAGCTGAACCAGGATGGCTCGATGGCGCGCGCGGTGCAGGCCAATGCACTGCACGACGAAAGCGCGTTGAACCGCAATACCGCGCCGGTATCGACGGCGGACGCGATGCGCCAGAGCGTGCAGGAAAACAGCGAGCGGGCATTGCAGGTGAGCGATCAGCAGCGCGAGCAGCAGAAGATCGACCAGCAGACCCAGCAGCACGGCCCGCGGGCCATGATGGCGTAAGAGAGCGGGCCCACGGGCCCCTGAGTGCCATTGCCTTGCTCACCCCTCGTCGGCTTGAGGTCGACGGGGGCATTGGTTGAGGTGCGTCGAGGATTGTCGCAAATGCGAGGTCTTGCGCCCCGGAGCGTGCCCACGCTTCGAGGGAGTCGGCCTCGCGGTGTAATCGATCCGGTTTGATCGCGTCGACGCTTTGACGACAGATAAGTCCGTCCCGAGCTTTCCCCAAGTGGTCAGTACCCGCCATCCATAGGCGGTCTGCTTCTTGAAGCACTGCCGCCTCAGGCGGTCAGGTCTCACAGGTGGGCGTCGCGCAGATCAATCTGTACCCTCGGCGCCACGTGCTGGTAATCGAACACCGCACCCAGATGGCCGGCCGAGGCAAGGAATACCTGCCCACGCACGTGGTAGACCTGCGTGTCACCGGCATCGTAGCGCTGCATATCCCGCATGCGGCCGAGGAACTCGATGACCATGTTGGCCACGCCCTGGGCGACGCATTCGCGATCACGCTCGCTGGGCGTCTCGGCGATGTCCTCGACGTTCTGCGACGATGCCGGACAGCGGAAGACAGCGAGGCATGCCGCCGCTCTACAATCGGGCCATGGCCACCCACCGCCCGCAGTTCTTCGACCCCGCCACCGAACAGGGCGTGCTGCGCCTGTCGATCGCCGCCTCGCTGCTGCTGGCCGCCGCCGCAGTGGTATTCGGCCTGCTGGCCAATTCCTCGCTGATCATCTTCGACGGCATCTACGGCCTGATCGATGTGGTCATGACCTGGCTGTCGCTGCTGGTGGCACGGCTGATCGCGCTGTCCACCCAGACCGACGCGTTGCAGTCGAGGCTCAACCAGCGCTTCACCATGGGCTTCTGGCACCTGGAACCGATCGTGCTGGGGGTCAGCGGCACGCTGATGATCGGTGCGGCACTGTATGCCCTGGTCAATGCGGTGGATGCGTTGATGTCCGGTGGCCGCCACATCGCACTGGGCCCGGCCATTGCCTTCGCCGGGCTGTCCATCGTCGGCGAAGGCGCACTGGCCTGGTTCATCCTGCGCGCCAACCGCCGCATCGGCTCGGAGTTCATCGCACTGGATGCGAAGAACTGGGTGATCGCGGCCAGCATGTCGGCCTGCTACCTGCTGGCCTTCCTCGGCGGCGTGCTGGTGCAGGGCACGTCCTGGGCCTGGGTCGGGCCGTACATCGACCCGGCCATCCTTGCCTTCGTCTGCGTGCTGGTGATGATCGCCCCGCTCGGCACCGTGCGCCGGGCGCTGGCCGGCATCCTGCTGGTCACCCCGCCGGAGCTGCAGGCGCACGTGGATGCCGTGGCACGCGCGATCGTGGCCAAGCATGGCTTCGTCGAGCACCGCAGCTACGTGGCGCGGGTGGGGCGAGGCGAGCAGATCGAGCTGTTCTTCGTGGTGCCGGAAAACGATCCGCCGCGGAAGCTGGTGGAATGGGACCAGCTGCGCGACGAGATCGGCGACGCGCTGGGCGAGGCCTCGCCGGACCGCTGGCTGACCATCATGTTCACCACCGACCGCGAGTGGACGATCTAGGCCGACAGGACGATCGATCAAGTTTTTCGTACGCCCTGCAACCCAACGTACGCGGAAACCGGGCAAAGTAGGCTCCAACGCAAACATCCACCCACCGACCAGGAGCATCCCGATGTCCATCGAAAAGGTTCTGTACACCGCCCAGGCCACCTCCACCGGCGGCCGTGAAGGCCGTTCCGTCTCCTCCGACAACGTGCTGGACATCCAGCTGTCGACCCCGCGCGAGCTGGGCGGCGCCGGTGGCCCGGGCACCAACCCCGAACAGCTGTTCGCCGCCGGCTATTCGGCCTGCTTCCTGGGCGCGCTGAAGTTCGTGGCCGGCCAGGCCAAGGTCGCGCTGCCGGCCGACACCACCGTCACCGGCAAGGTCGGCATCGGCCAGATCCCGACCGGCTTCGGCATCGAAGCCGAGCTGACCATCAGCGCTCCGGGCGTGCCGCGCGAGCAGCTGGAAGAGCTGGTGCAGAAGGCGCACATCGTGTGCCCGTACTCCAACGCCACCCGCGGCAACATCGACGTGACGCTGATCGTTGCCTGATGGGGTGCTGCCGGCCAGCGGCCGGCACTACCAACGTGAAGAGCAAAAAAATGGGCGGATGCCGGTCGAAACCGAACATCCGCCCATCCCACCTTCGTTGTCCCACAGGGGGCATGAGGTTGCCGGCCAGCGGCCGGCACTACCAGGTCACTTCTCGCTGGTGATGAGCTGCACGACGCTGGAGAAATCCAGCTTGCCGCGGCCGGCCTGGTGGTTCATCGAGTACAGGTTGCGGGCTACTTCGCCCAGCGGAATCGAGGCGCCGACACTCATCGCCGCTTCCACTGCCAGGCCCATGTCCTTCAGCATCAGATCACTGCCGAAGCCGCCGCTGTAACCGCGCGACGCAGGCGCGTTTTCCAGCACGCCCGGCCACGGGTTGCACACTTCAGTGGCCCAGCTGCGGCCGGTGCTGACCGCCATCATCTGCGACAGCACCTTCGGGTCCAGGCCGTGCGCCACGCCCAGCGCGATGGCTTCACCGGTCACCGCCATGATCACGCCCAGCGCCATGTTGTTGCACAGCTTGGCGACCTGGCCGGCGCCGCTGGCGCCCACGTGGAAGATGTTCTTGCCCATCGCCTGCAGCACCGGGCGCGCGCGTTCCAGCGCGTCCTCTTCGCCACCGACGATGAAGGTCAGGGTGCCGGCCTGGGCACCGGCGGTACCGCCGGATACCGGCGCGTCGATCATCTGCAGGCCACGTGCGGCAGCGGCTTCGGAGACCTTGCGCGCGCTGGCCGGGGCAATGGTGCTGCAGTCGATGACCAGTGCACCCGCCGGAATCGCGGCGAGGATGCCGTCGTCGCCCAGGTACACGCCTTCGACATGGCGGCTGGCCGGCAGCATCGAGATCACCACCTCGGCATCGGTCAGGGTGTCGCGCGCCGACGACGCAGCACTGGCACCGGCGTCAACGGCGGCCTGCACCGCGGCCGGGACGAGATCGAACACGCGCACGCTGTGGCCGTTCTTGACCAGATTGGCGGCCATCGGGCCACCCATGTTGCCCAACCCGATGAATGCAATGCGGCTCATGCAAGGCTCCTTTCAACAAGGGGAGTGCCCAGGTCGGCCAGCGGATGCGCGGCATCGGCCCAGGGGGAAGCGAAGAAGGTGTCGGCCCACGCGCCGGTGGCCTCGGCCAGGGTGGCCGGGTTCCACTGCGGATTGCGGTCCTTGTCGATCAGCAGCGCGCGGATGCCTTCGGCGAAATCACCGTGGGCGGCGCAGTGCAGGGCGACGATGTACTCCAGGCGATAGATCGCGGCCAGGTCCTGGCCGGCACTGCGGCGCTGCAGTTCGTACGCCAACCGTGCCGAACCGGGTGCACCGGCGGCGAGAGTCTTCTGTGCGGCCTGCAACCAGGCGTCGTCGGTCTGCAGGCCGGCAATGCGCGCCACGATGGCCTGCAGGTCATCGCCCTCGCACAGCGCCTCGACCTGCGCGGCATTGGCCAGCAGCGGGCCGGTGGCGGCATCGCTGGCATGCGACTGCAGCAGATGGGTCAGGCGTTCGTGGTTGTGTGCGGCATCGCTGGACCAGGCCACCTGCAGCAGCGCATCGAACACCGCGCTGCGGCGTTCTTCGGCCACGTGCACGTCGGCCAGGCCGGCGTAGATGGCGTCGCCCGGGTTGAGCAGCGCGCCGGTCAGCGCCAGGAACAGGCCGCCCTTGCCCGGTACGCGCGGCAGCAGCCAGCTGCCACCCACATCGGGGAACAGGCCGACGGTGATTTCCGGGAAGGCCAGCTTGGAGCGCTCGCTGACCACGCGGTGGCTGGCGCCGGACATCAGGCCGATGCCGCCGCCCATCACGATGCCATGGCCCCAGCACAGGATCGGCTTGGCGTAGGTGTGGATGAGATGATCGACGCGGTATTCGACGTCGAAGAACTCGGCGGCGTAGTCGTTCTCGCGGATGTCGCTGCAGCCGGCCTCGCGGAAGGCGACCATGCTCTTGTACAGGCTGTGCAGGTCACCGCCGGCGCAGAACGCCTTCTCACCGGCACCCTGCAGCACCACCATGGCGATGCCGTCGTCGTCGGCCCAGACATTCAACTGCTTCAGCAGCAGGTGCGCCATCGGCAGCGAGAAACCATTGAGCGTACGCGGCGCATTGAGCGTGGCGATGCCGATGCGCGCGCCGTTGCCGGCCACGCGCTCCTCGAACAGCACCGGTGCGTCGTCGGCAACGGTGTCGGTGCTCATGCGTTCTTCCACTGCGCGGTGCGCTTTTCCAGGAAGGCGGTCACGCCCTCGACCTGGTCGGCGGTGTCGAACAGGTCGACGAAGGCTTCACGCTCGGCCACCAGCGCCGAGGCGTGGGTGCCGGTGCGGGTGGACTGCACCAGGGTCTTGCAGGCGGCGATGCTGGTCGGGCTCTGCTTGCCGGCCTTCTTCGCCCATTCCAGGGCCAGTGCCTTGGCTTCGCCCTTGCCGACCTTTTCTTCGGCCAGGCCAATGCGCAGTGCGGTCTCGGCATTGATGCGCTCGCCCAGCAGGATCATGCGCTTGGCCCAGCCCTCGCCGACCAGGCGCGGCAGGTTCTGGGTGCCACCGGCACACGGCAGCAGGCCGACGGTGGCCTCCGGCAGCGCGACCTGGGCGTGGTCTTCAATGATGCGCAGGTCGCAGGCCAGTGCGCATTCCAGGCCACCGCCCATGGCGTAGCCGTTGATCGCGGCGATCGACACGCCACGGAAACCGGACAGCGCTTCGAAGGCTTCACCGAAGCGGCGCGCGGCCTCGCGTGCAGCGGCCTTGTCGCCGGAGGCGAACTGGTTGAGGTCGGCACCGGCGGAGAAGAACTTCTCGCCGTCACCGGTGATCACCAGCGCGTAGATGTCGCGGTCTGCGTTGAGCGCGCCCACCAGGTCGCGCAGCGCCGACAGGCTGTGCACGGTCCAGGTGTGCGCCGGCGGGTTGTTCAGGGTGACCACGGCGGTGTGGCCATCGACCTCCACCTTCAGGCCCACGTGCTCCTGGGTACGCCAATCCTTCATCGCAGTTCCTCTTCGGTGTTGAGCAGGTGACGGGCAACGATCACCCGCATGATCTCGTTGGTGCCTTCCAGGATCTGGTGCACGCGGCAGTCACGCAGCAGGCGCTCGATCGGGTATTCGCGGATGTAGCCGTAGCCGCCGTGGATCTGCAGCGCTTCGTTGCAGACGTTGAAGCCGGCATCGGTGGCGAAGCGCTTGGCCATCGCGCACCACACGTTGGCGTCGCTGGCACCGGCATCGAGCTTGCGCGCGGCGGTGTGCACCATCTGCCGGGCGGCGACCAGCTGGGTGACCATGTCGGCCAGCTTGAACTGCAGCGCCTGGAACTCGGCCAGCGCCTTGCCGAACTGGCGGCGCTCGCCCATGTAGCGGCGCGCGGCATCCAGCGCACCCTGCGCGGCACCCAGCGAGCAGGCGGCGATGTTGATGCGGCCGCCGTCCAGACCCTTCATCGCCAGCTTGAAGCCGCCGCCTTCCTCTCCCAGAAGGTGGCTGACCGGCACGCGGACGTTTTCGAAGGTGATGCCGCGGGTGGGCTGGCTGTTCCAGCCCATCTTCTCTTCCTTGCGGCCGAAGCTGATGCCCGGCAGGTCCGACGGCACCGCAATGGCGCTGACACCGCCGGCACCGGCACCACCGGTGCGCGCCATCACCACCAGCAGCTCGGTGGCACCGGCGCCGGAAATGAAGGCCTTGGAGCCATTCAGCACATAGAAGTCGCCATCGCGCACGGCGGTGGTCTTCAGCGAGGCCGCATCGGAACCCGCACCCGGTTCGGTCAGGCAGTACGAGGCCAGCTTGAGGCCCGAGGACAGATCGGTGCCCCACGCATCGCGCAGGGCCGGCTGGCCCCACTTGGACACCATCCACGAGGCCATGTTGTGGATGCTGATGTAAGCCGCGGTCGACGGATCGACGTTGGCGAGCTCCTCGATGACGACGGCGGCGTCCAGTCGGCTCAAGCCGCTGCCGCCCACTTCCGGGTCCATGTACAGGCCGCAGAAGCCCAGTTCACCGGCCTTGGCGATCGCCTCGCGCGGAAAGATGCCCTCCGCATCCCATCGCGCGGCGTGCGGCGCCAGTTCGGCCTGTGCGAAGTCGCGCGCCGCCTCGCGGTACGCCTGCTGCGCTTCTTCCAGTTCCGTCGTCATCGAGTGGCTCATGGCTGCTCCTGCCGTTACTTCAGGCTGATCGTGGTGTTGACGCCGTGGCTCAGCGTCTCGTCATCGAACCAGCGCGCGGTGACCGTCTTGGTCTGGGTGTAGAACAGCACCACCTGCTTGCCGTACGGGCCCAGGTCGCCCAGCTTGGAGGCGCGCGAACCGGTGAACGAGAACAGCGGCACCGGCACCGGGATCGGCACGTTGATGCCGACCTGGCCGACGTCGATGTCTTCCTGGAACTTGCGCGCGGCAGCGCCGGACTGGGTGAACAGTGCGGTGCCGTTGCCGTTCGGGTTGCTGTTGACCATCGCGATGGCCTCTTCCAGCGTTTCCGCTTCAAGGATGACCAGCACCGGCCCGAAGATTTCTTCCTGGTAGATGCGCATGTCGGTGGTGACACCGGCAAAGATGGTCGGGCCGACGAAGTTGCCCTTCTCGAAACCATCGACCTGCGGCTTGCGGCCATCCAGCACCAGCTTGGCGCCCTGCTCCACGCCCGAGGCGATCAGGCCTTCCACGCGTTCGCGGGCGCCGCAGGAAATGACCGGGCCGACGTCGGTACCGGACACGGTGCCGGCGCTGACCTTCAACGTCTTGGCCTTTTCGACCAGGTCCTGCACCCAGTTGCGCGCCTCACCGACCAGCACCAGGGTGGAAGCGGCCATGCAGCGCTGGCCCGCAGCACCAAAGGCGGCACCGACCATCGCGTTGAGGGTCTGTTCCTTGTTGGCGTCCGGCAGCACCACGGCGTGGTTCTTGGCGCCCATCATGCACTGCACGCGCTTGCCGGCCAGCGAGGCGCGGTTGTAGACGTGGGTGCCGACGCGGGTGGAACCGACGAACGACACGGCCTTGATGTCCGGGTGGTCGCAGATCGCGTTGACCACTTCCTCACCGCCGTGGACGACGTTCAGCACGCCCTTCGGAATGCCGGCTTCCAGGGCAAGCTCGACCAGGCGCATGGTGACCATCGGGTCCTGCTCGGACGGCTTGAGGATGAAGGTGTTGCCCGTTGCAATCGCCATCGGGAACATCCACAGCGGGATCATCGCCGGGAAGTTGAACGGGGTGATGCCGGCGCACACGCCCAGCGGCTGCATGATCGTGTAGGTGTCCACGCCATTGGCCACGTTGTTGGCCAGCTCGCCCAGCTGCAGGTTGCCGATGGCGGCGGCGTGCTCGACCACTTCCAGGCCGCGGAACACATCGCCTTCGGCGTCCGGCAGGGTCTTGCCCTGTTCGGCGGTGAGGATGTGGGCCAGCTCGCTCATGTTCTCGCGGATCAGCTGCTGGTACTTCAGGAAGATGCGCGCGCGGGTGCCGATCGGGGTCTTGCGCCAGGTCTTGAAGGCTTCCTTGGCGGCGGCGACGGCGGCGTCCACTTCGCCGGTGGTGGCGAACGGCACCTTGGCCAGCACGTCCTGGGTGGCCGGATTGATCACGTCCTGCCAGTGGGAGGTGGCCGATTCAACGAACTGGCCATCGATCAGCATGCGGATACGGGGCGCTGCAACAGTCATGACGACAATCCCACAGGGTGCGAAAGATGCTTGGCATTATTCACAGCACCCGTCTCGATTTCCGGGCTGAATCCGCTTAATCTGGCCAACACGCCAGACGATTCATGTTAATTCTGTGAATTATTCAGCCACCCAGCGGCAGCTTGGCCTGCGCTTGCTACGGCTGCGCGAGCAGCGCGGCTACAGCCAGGTGGACCTGGCCCGCGCCTTGGGCCTGTCGGCCAGTTACCTGAACCAGATCGAGCGCAACAAACGCCCACTCACCCCGGCCGTGCAGAAGAAGCTGGGCGAGGTACTGGGCGATGTTTCCTCACTGTTCGACGAAGATGAGCCCGCTGCCCTGCAGGAAGCGCTGGGCGAGACCCTGCGCGATCTGGGCCTGGCCGAAGTCAGTGCCACTGAACTGCGCGCCCTGGCTGGCAACCTGCCGCAGGTCAGCCGCGCGCTGCTGGACCTGCACCGCCGCCACCTGGCGCTGCGCGAGCATGCCGCCGCGCTGGAGTTCCAGCTGGGCGAGCCCGGTGCCGGCAGCACCCTGCCCGCCGGTGACCAGGTGCGCGAGTTCTTCAACCGCATGCACAACCACATCCCCGAACTGGACGAGCTGGCCGAGCAGCTGTTCGCCGAATGGGGGCTGTCGCCCGGGCATGTGGCACCGCGGCTGCGCCAGCTGCTGGCCGACCGACATGGCGTGCTGGTGGAAGTGGCTGCACTGCAGGCCGGGCGCGAGAAACGGCAATACGATGCCGGTGCGCGGCGGCTGTGGCTGCCCGATTACCTGGAGCCCGGCCAGCAGGCGTTCCAGATGGCGGCCGAGCTGGCCCTTCATGGCTATCTGCCGCAGATCGATGCGGTAGTGGCGCGCGCCGGGTTCACCGATGAGGCACGCATCGCGCAGGCGCGGATTGGCTTGTCGAATTACTTCGCCGGTGCGTTGGTGATGCCGTACATGCGTTTCCTGCGTGCGGCCGAGGCCAGCAGCTACGACATCGAGCTGCTGGCGCACCAGTTCGGCGTGGGCTTTGAAGCGGTCTGCCACCGGCTGAGCACGCTGGCACGGCGCAGTGCGCCCGGGCTGCCGTTCTTCTTCATCCGCGTGGACCGTGCCGGCAACGTGTCCAAACGCCATTCGGCCACCGATTTCCATTTCTCGCAGGTGGGAGGGTCGTGCCCGCTGTGGATCGTCTACGAGGCGTTCAACCAGCCCGGCCGCATCCTCACCCAGACCGCGCGCATGCCCGATGGGCGGCGCCACTTCTGGCTGGCGCGGCAGGTCAGCAGCGGGCCGGTGGGCCATGGCCAGCCACGCAAGACGTTCGCGGTGGCGTTGGGCTGCGACCTGCAGCATGCCGAACGCCTGGTGTATTCGCTGGGGCTGGATGTACAGAGCCCGGGGAACTCGGTGTCGATCGGGCCGGGTTGCCGGGTGTGCCCGCGCGAGGACTGCATGCAGCGCGCGTTCGCGCAGTTGCCGGGGCGGTAGGGTTGGTTCGGCAGGGCTGCGCCCTGCACCTGCGGTAGTGCCGGCCGCTGGCCGGCAACCTCAAAAGCAACAGCGGGCTTTCCGTGGGATGGCGGGGCGGTGTCGGATTGCGGGGACGCCGTGAGCCCGTCCCTGGGGGCTTGGCCGCGGCATCCATGCCGCGGACACCCCGCAATCCGGCACCACCCCACCTTCGACAGTTTCCTGCTGCTGTTGGAACCTGATGCTGATGCTGATGCTGATGCTGATGCTGATGCTGATGCTGATGCTGATGCTGATGCTGATGGTGATGCTGATGGTGATGGTGGGTGCCGACCGTTGGTCGGCACGCTCTCGCCCTGCGCGAAATGCATCCACGCATGGCGTGGATCTACTGCCGGCTCAGTAGATCGGCGTGACCTTCATCTGCGGCAGCGGACGCGGTGCGCCGTCAGTAAGGTCCGGGCCGAGGTCTTCCCAGGTACGTCCCTGCTCGACCATCAACCCCCACAGCTGCTGCGAGGCCAGCCGCTTGTCTTCCGAGCCCAGCTTGTACGACGGCGGTGCCGGTTCCCCGCGGGCAACCATCGAATAGGCCGCGCGGTAGGCCAGTACCTGCTGCGCCGGATCATCGGTGCGTGCCACTTCCAGCGTGTAGCGCTGGTAGGCCGAGGCCAGGTTGCGCCAGCGGATCCAGTAGTGGTTCTCGAACGAGAACGAACAGAAGCGCGCACCGGCGAGGCTGCCCTTGTCGGCGATGCGGGTCAGCACCTCCTGCGGCATGTCCAGGTTCATGCCGCCTTCGTCGCCCTGCAGGCTGACGTGCACGATGCGGTCGCGGTAGCCCGGCGCGCGCGCCTGCAGCAGATCGCGCCAGTTCTGCATGGTCGCCACCACCGCGAACAGGAAGCGGCCCAGCTCGGCGGCCGCCAGCGGTGTGGCGATCGACTGGTAGGTGCGCTGCCAGCCGTGTCGGTTCTCGGTGGGCAGGAACACCGCGTGCTCCAGCGACTGGCGGCCATTGCTGCCGTGGTTCACCTCTTCGGCGTGCTGCGGGTAGACCAGATTGATGGCGAAGGTAGGCCAGCGCGGCAACGCGGCATCGAACAGATGGATCGGGAAATTGCTACTGATGCCACCATCGGAGAACCAGCAGATGCGGAAGGCGGTGATCACCGGGCCGCAAGCCTGCCCGGCGCTGGTCAGCCCTTCCATGCTGTCGGCCACGTTGTGCTCGGGGTCGGCCGCCGGCGCGGTCGGCTCGCAGCGTCGTTCGCGGCGTGAGGGTTCATGCAGCGGCACCGCGCTGATCAGCAGCGGGAAGCTCAGGCTCATGCGCGTGGCCACCAGCACCGGCAGCTTCGGGCCCGGCGGCAGGTGGTAGTACTGTCGCCCTTCCACCTCCAGCGGCGGGCCGGCCTGCGTCACCAGCCACTGCACCACGCTGGCCGGGAACAGCTGCTCGAATTCCTCGCGCAGGAACCAGAACTGCGCGCCGCCCAGCGGCAGCGTGCGCGGCTCGTTGTGCGACACGCAGGTGGTGATCATCTGCAGGCTGATCGCATGCGGGCTGTCCGGCTCGCCGGCATAGCGCGGCGCATCGTGCAGGTCGGCGAAGGTGAGCGGTGCATCCAGCGGCTTGCCGGACAACTGCTGCAGGCATTCGTGCAGCCACTCGGTCAGTGCCGGCGTGCGTGCATCGCGGCCGAGGCCGCTGCACAGGCCCAGCAGATTGCGTCGCGCCACGCGTGCCACACGAAGCGCGGCACCGGCCACACCTGCACCGTACGCACACAGCAGCGACGGCAGCAGCGTGGCCGCCACCCCGCTCCAACCACCGCCCCACCAGCCCAGGCCGAGCAGCAGCGCCAGCGACACCAGCACTTCCAGCGGCGCGATCTCGAACACGGCAACGGCCAGGCACAGCAGTTTGCGCGGCAGGCTGGCATTGCCGGTCAGCACCACCAGCAGGCGATAGGCCGCGCGTGCCCCGCGTGCGGGCTGGAACAGGCTGTAGATGAAGCCGCGCCGCGACAGCTGCGCCGACACCGCCGACAACCCGCCATAGCCTGCATCGCCGGGCAGGTGCTCGCCGGCCTGCTGACGACGATCACCGCAGGCCGCCGCAGCCGCCACGGCGGCGGCGATGGCGCCGGCCGAAGTGCCGCCGATGCTCTTGAAGCGATACTCGCGCGCCAGCGCCAGTACCGCATTGGGGTACACGATGCCGCTGGTGATGCCGCCTTTCATGACCAGATCGCAGTACTTGTCCGCCACTGTCTTGCCCCCGAGCATGCCGTCCGCCGCGTGGGTGCCAGTATGGCGCAGAGGCTTCTCAGGGCCTGAGAACAACGGCGCAGTCCGCGCACGCGATGCGCCGTTCAGCAGAATGCACGGCTGCAGGCTTGACCCGCCCCGCCATCGGCGTAGCATCTGCAGCAAGCCAAGGGACAGACCCGCGGCTGCCACAACGACATGAGGGATTCTCATGGAATTCGACTATCTCGTCTTCATCGGGCGATTCGAGCCCTTCCACAACGGCCACGCCGCCGTTGCCCGCCTGGCCCTGAGCCGGGCCCGCAAGCTGATCTTCCTGGTCGGCTCTGCCGATACCCCCCGCAGCCTGCGCAATCCCTGGACCGTGGCCGAACGTGCCGTGATGATCCAGGCCGCCCTCGATGGCCACACCGACCGCCTGCTGATCCGCCCGCTGCGTGACCACCTGTACAACGAAGCGCAGTGGATCGCCAACGTGCAGCGCCAGGTGGCTGAAGCCCTGCGCAACGACGGCGCCGCCGCCGATGCGAAGGTAGGCCTGATCGGCATGGACAAGGACGCGTCCAGCTACTACCTGCGCGAGTTCCCGCAGTGGCCGCTGGTGGACGTGCAGCACACCGCCACCCTGTCGGCCACCGAGCTGCGGCGCTACCTGTTCGAAGCCGGCGACGTCGACTTCCACGGCGCGCTGCTGATGCTGCGTGGCAATGTGCCGGCGCCGGTGTACGACATGCTTGAAGCGTTCCGCAAAAGCGCGCCTGCCTATGGCCAGCTGGTGGCCGAGTACCGCTTCATCGAACAGTACAAGGCCGCCTGGAAGGATGCGCCCTACGCGCCCACCTTCGTCACCACCGATGCGGTGGTGGTGCATTCAGGCCACGTGCTGCTGGTGCGTCGCCGCTCGGAACCCGGCAAGGGGCTGTGGGCGCTGCCCGGCGGCTTCGTCGGCCAGGAACAGAGCCTGCTCGACAGCTGCCTGCGCGAACTGCGCGAGGAAACCCGGCTGAAGATTCCGCTGCCGGTGCTGAAGGGGTCGCTGAAGGGCCAGCAAGTCTTCGACCACCCCGACCGCAGCCAGCGCGGCCGCACCATCACCCACGGTTTCCACTTCGAATTCCCGGCCGGTGACCTGCCGCCGGTGCGCGGCGGCGACGACGCCGACAAGGCGCGCTGGATACCGGTGAGTGAAGCCCTGGACATGGGCCCGCAGCTGTTCGAAGACCACCTGCACATCCTGGAGTATTTCCTCGGCCGCGGCTGACAGGCCCGGCCTCCCCACTGGCGGATAGACCGCTGGTGTCACTCGACGCGAAGGAGCTTCCGTCATGCACTACCTCGATAATCTTCTCCTCAACACCGACAGCTACAAGGCCAGCCATTGGCTGCAGTATCCGCCGGGTACCGATGCCACGTTCTTCTACGTCGAATCACGTGGCGGCCTGCACGATCGCACGGTGTTCTTCGGCCTGCAGGCGATCCTCAAGGACGCGCTGGCACGACCGGTCACCCACGCCGACATCGACGACGCTGCTGCGGTATTCGCCGCGCACGGCGAACCGTTCAACGAGGCCGGCTGGCGCGATATCGTCGACCGGCTTGGCGGCCACCTGCCGGTGCGCATCCGCGCCGTTCCCGAGGGCAGCGTGGTGCCCACCCACCAGGCACTGATGACCATCGAGTCGACCGATCCGGCTGCGTTCTGGGTGCCGTCGTATCTGGAAACGCTGCTGCTGCGCGTGTGGTATCCGGTCACCGTGGCCACCATCAGCTGGCACGCACGGCAGACCATCGCCGCGTTCCTGCAGCAGACCAGCGACGACCCGCAGGGGCAGCTGCCGTTCAAGCTGCACGACTTCGGCGCGCGCGGTGTATCGAGCCTGGAATCGGCCGCGTTGGGCGGTGCCGCGCACCTGGTCAACTTCCTCGGCACCGATACCGTGTCGGCGCTGTGCCTGGCACGCGCGCACTACCACGCGCCGATGGCCGGCTATTCGATTCCGGCCGCCGAGCACAGCACCATCACCAGTTGGGGCCGCGAACGCGAGGTGGACGCCTATCGCAACATGCTGCGCCAGTTCGGCAAGCCCTGTTCGATCGTGGCGGTGGTGTCGGACAGCTATGACATCTACCGCGCGATCAGCGAACACTGGGGCACCACCCTGCGCGATGACGTGATCGCGTCGGGCGCCACCCTGGTCATCCGTCCCGACTCGGGTGACCCGGTGGAGGTGGTGGCCGAAAGCCTGCGCCGGCTGGATGAAGCCTTCGGCCACGCGATCAACGGCAAGGGCTATCGCGTGCTCAACCACGTGCGGGTGATCCAGGGCGATGGCATCAATCCGGACACCATCCGCGCGATCCTGCAGCGCATCACCGACGACGGCTACGCCGCCGACAACGTGGCCTTCGGCATGGGCGGTGCGCTGCTGCAGCGGCTGGACCGCGATACGCAGAAGTTCGCACTGAAGTGCTCGGCGGCGAGGGTCGAGGGTGAGTGGATCGACGTCTACAAGGATCCGGTCACCGACGCCGGCAAGGCCAGCAAGCGCGGCCGCATGCGCCTGCTGCGCCGCCTGGACGATGGCAGCCTGCATACGGTGCCACTGCCGGCCAACGGCGACGACACCCTGCCGGACGGCTTCGAGGACGCAATGGTGACCGTGTGGGAGAACGGCCGCCTGCTGCACGACCAGCGGCTGGACGACATCCGCACGCGGGCGGCCGTGGGGCATTGAAGGTGCATCCCGACCGGGGTCAGAGCCCGCTGCGTTGCAGCGGGCTCTGACCCCTGCGCTCTTGACCGGCGCCACCAACAGGTCCACCTTGCACACGCCGAAGGTATCCCTCCCATCGCTGCGGCGCGGGGAGGGATTTAAACGGGAATCCGGTGAAGGCGCCTCGCGCGTCCATTCCGGAGCTGCCCCGCAGCGGTGAATGGAAACGAATCCTGCCAACAGCACTGGGCTCGCGCCTGGGAAGCGGCAGGTAGTAGGTGGGCTGCGGCCCGAGTCCATCAGCCCGAATACCGGCCCCGGCCGGGGGACACGACCGTCCCCTGACTCGACCTGGAATCTCCGCGGGGAGGTTGCCGGGGCCGTCGTCGTCCTGCGCGTGCAGGCGGTGTGGCCGCGCGCGTCCTGTTCACGGTATCCGGCCAGACCCGTTCACCCACGCGCTGATGCATGGGCCACCGCCGTTGCCGGCGGTCCATGCGGTACCTGACGATGACCGAGCTCCAACGCCCCACCCTGACCCTGCCCGCCGGCGGCAAGCGCCTGCTGCTGCATTCGTGCTGCGCGCCCTGTTCCGGCGAAGTGATGGAGGCGATCACCGCCTCCGGGATCGACTACGCGATCTTCTTCTACAACCCCAACATCCACCCGGTGAAGGAGTACGAGCTGCGCAAGCAGGAGAACATCCGCTTCGCCGAGCAGCACGGCATTCCCTTCATCGACTGCGACTACGACACCGACAACTGGTTCAGCCGTGCACGCGGCATGGAAAACGAGCCCGAACGCGGCATCCGCTGCACGATGTGCTTCGACATGCGCTTCGAGCGCACTGCGCTGTACGCGCACGAGCACGGTTACGACACCATCAGTTCTTCGCTGGGCATCTCGCGCTGGAAGAACATGGCGCAGATCAACGACTGCGGCATCCGCGCCGCCTCGCGCTATGAAGGCCTGCAGTACTGGGACTACAACTGGCGCAAGGGCGGCGGTGCCAGCCGCATGATCGAGATCAGCAAGCGCGAGCAGTTCTACCAGCAGGAATACTGCGGCTGCGTGTACTCGCTGCGCGATGCCAACCGCCATCGCCGCGAGAATGGCCGCGAGCGGATCAAGATCGGCCTGTTGTACTACGGGCAGGACGCTGGGACGCCGCAGGACGATTGACGTGCAGGCATGGGGCGGCCACGCTGGTCGCCCCTTCTGTTGTACCGGAACTGCCATGACCGCCCTGCCCGCCGATGTCGCCCTGCTGGTGATCGACCTGCAGCCGGACTTCATGCCCGGTGGCGCCTTGGCCTGCGACCAGGGCGATGCGCTGGTGGCACCGATCGCCGATCTGCTGGTGCAGCGCCGCTACCGCACCGTGGTGGCGACCCAGGACTGGCACCCGGCCGACCATGCCTCGTTCGCCAGCCAGCACCCCGGCCAACGCCCGTTCGAGACCATCCTGCTGCATGCGCAGCCGCAGACCCTGTGGCCGGACCACTGCGTGCAGGGCAGCGCCGGTGCCGCCCTGCACCCGGGCGTGGACTGGACCGTGGCCGACCTGATCCTGCGCAAGGGCACGCGCCAACAGGTGGATTCGTACAGCGCCTTCCGCGAGAACCACGGCCCCGATGGCGAGCGCCCGGCCACCGGCCTGGCCGGCTGGCTGCATGAACGCCGCATCCGCGAAGTGCACGTATGCGGCCTGGCCCGCGACTACTGCGTGCTGTGGAGCGCGCAGGACGCGGTAAAGTCCGGCTTCCGGGTGAAGTTCCTGTGGGAGCTGACCAAGCCGGTGACCGAAGCCAACGACGTGATGGTGCGCGAGGCGCTGGGCAAGGCGGGGATTGCGATCGTCTGAGGCGTGACCGCCGGGCATGGCCCGGCGCTACCGCGCACGTCGCTTATGCCGCCTGCGCGCTCCTGCCCACAACAACACAATCGATTCATCCAGCCCCCTAACTACGCCCCCCCTACAGATCGCGGGACGGCCGAACCGGCGGCTTTTCATTGGATGAAATCAGGATTCGGTAGTGCCGGGCGCTGGCCGGCAACCTCGGGATCTCTGCAGTTGCCGGCCAGCGCCCGGCACTACCGGATAGCACCCGTGGTAGCGCCGGGCCATGCCCGGCGGACGCGGGATGGGCGATTACCGGAACACCACCGTGCGATGCCCATTGAGCAGGATGCGGTGCTCCACATGGCGGCGAACCGCGCGTGCCAGCACCAGCGATTCGGTATCGCTGCCCAGCCGCACCAGTTCACGCGGTGCCATCGCGTGGTCCACGCGGGCCACGTCCTGTTCGATGATCGGGCCTTCGTCCAGGTCCTCGGTGACATAGTGCGCGGTGGCGCCGATGATCTTGACCCCACGCGCGTGTGCCTGGTGGTACGGCTGCGCGCCCTTGAAGCTGGGCAGGAAGCTGTGGTGGATGTTGATCGCACGGCCGGCCAGCGCGCGGCACAGCGTGGGTGACAGGATCTGCATGTAGCGCGCCAGCACCACCAGATCGATGCGTTCGCGCTCGACCAGGTCGATGATCTGCTGCTCCTGCACCGCGCGTGTATCGGCGATCACCGGCAGGTGGTGGAACGGCACCTGGTAGGACGCCGCCAGCGGCGCAAAGTCGGCGTGGTTGGACGCCACTGCTGCGATGTCCACCTTCAGCTGGCCGCTGTGGGCGCGGAACAGCAGGTCATTGAGGCAATGCCCCTGTTTGCTGACCAGCACCAGCAGCCGGGCGCGGCGTCGGCCATCGTGCAGCTGCCAGTCCATGCCGAAGCCTTCGGCAAGCGTGGCCATGGCCGCGTGCACGGTCTCCAGCGGCAGGCCGGCATCGCAGTCGAAGTGCACGCGCAGGAAGAAGCGGCCACTCTCCTCATCGCCGAACTGCTGGGCGTCGAGGATGTTGCAGCCGTGGTCGAACAGCAGGCCGGACACGCGGTAGACGATGCCGGTGCGGTCGGGGCAGGACAGGGTAAGAATGGAATCGGGGCGCATCGCCACAGTGTAGGGCAGCGCCCTGCCCAGCGGCCGGATGATCACGGGTGCAACCGACCTGCTTGGTTCAGTACCAAGCGATACTTGGACCTTCCCGTGGCAAGCTGGTCGGTCATGAACCTGTTGCAACTGATCCGCAGCTTCACCCGCACCGCAGAGACCGGCAGTATTGCCGCCGCGGCCCGCATCCTTGGCATCAGCGCCACCGCGGTCGGCCAGAACATCAACCGGCTGGAGGCCCATCTGGGCGTACGGTTGCTGAACCGGAGTACGCGGCAGCTGGCGCTCAGCGAGGCCGGCGCGCTGTACCTGGCGCAGGTGCGCCACATCGAAGCCGACCTGGCGCGCGCGCAGGCGATGGTCACCGCCGGTGACATCGAACCGGCCGGGCCGCTGCGCATCGCCAGCAGCAGCGCCTTCGGTCGCCACGTGCTTGCCCCCTTGTTGCCTTCACTGCAGCAGCGCTACCCACAACTGCAGCTGGAGCTGCGCCTGACCGACCGCGCCGTGCAGCATGGGCCGGAAGCGGTGGATGCCAGCATCCGCATCGGGGCGCAGCTGGAGGATGGGGTGGTCGCGCGGCAGCTGGCGCGTGTTCCGTTCGTGTTCTGTGCCTCGCCGGCCTACCTGAAGGCGCACGGCACCCCGCAACAGCCTTCCGATCTGGGCGGTCATCGCGGGTTGCTGCACCGCTTCCCCACCGATGGCCGACCATTGCGCTGGGGCCTGCTGAAGGACGGCCAGCGCGTGGACGCCGCGCTGCCACCGAGCATGGTCTGCGATGACATCGATGCGCTGGCGACGCTGGCGGCGGCCGGTGCCGGCATCACCCGGCTGGCCGCATTCGTGGCCGAGCCGTACCTGCGCGAGGGCCGCCTGCAGGCGGTGTTCGACGCCGACACCGCGTGGCGCCCGGAACCGATGGAGGTCTACTTCTGCGTCAGCGACCGCCGCGATTTCACCGCCAAGATCCGCGCGCTGTTCGAACACCTTCAGGCCGGCATCGCGCCGGCCTGGCGGGTGTGAGCCTCAGCGCGTCTTGAACACGCCGCGCGCATCGCGCGGCTCGCAGCGCAGGTACTGTGGCGCCGGTTCCACGCTGTCGCGCAATGCGGCAGCGGCATGCCACGGCCAGCGCGGGTCGTAGAGGATGCCGCGCGCCAGGGCCACGGCATCGGCGTGGCGATGGCGCAGGATCGATTCGGCCTGCTCGGGCTCGGTGATCATGCCCACGGCGATGACCGGCATGCGCACCTTGGCCTTGATCGCTGCCGCGAACGGCACCTGGTAGCCCGGACCGACGGTGATCTTCTGGCGTTCGTCCAGGCCACCGCTGGAGACGTGCAGGAAATTGCAGCCGCGCGCGTCCAGCACCTGGGCCAGCGCTTCGCTCTGCACCAGATCCCAGCCGCCATCGACCCAGTCGCTGGCGGAGATGCGCACGCCCACGGCGACCTTGTCCGATACCGCCGCACGCACGGCGTCGAACACTTCCACCAGCAGGCGCAGGCGGTTCGGCAATGAGCCACCGTAGCCATCGGTGCGACGGTTGCTCAGCGGCGACAGGAACTGGTGCAGCAGATAGCCGTGGGCGGCATGCAGCTCGATCAGCTCGAAGCCGAGGCGCTCGGCACGCACCGCACTGGCGGCGAAGGCGGCGATGACCTCGGCGATGCCGGCCTCGTCCAGTTCCTGCGGCGCCGGGTCGGCGGCATGGAACGGCAGCGGCGACGGCGCCACGGTGGCCCAGCCACGTGCATCATCGGCCGGCAGCTGGCCACCGCCGTCCCAAGGGCGGTTCACCGAGGCCTTGCGACCGGCATGGCCGAGCTGGATGCCCAGCGGCATCGGCGACCAGCGGCGGACGCTGGCCAGTACCTGTGCCAACGCGGCCTCGGTGCCGTCATCCCAAAGGCCCAGGTCGGCCCAGCTGATGCGGCCACGCGGCTCGACCGCGGTGGCTTCCAGGATCAGCAGGCCGGCGCCGGATTGCGCCAGGTTGCCCAGGTGCATGGCATGCCAGTCGCTGGCGCGGCCGTCTTCGGCGGAGTACTGGCACATCGGCGCGACGACGATGCGGTTGGACAGGGTCAGGGGGCCGAACGAGATCGGCGAAAACAGCTGGCTCAAGACAGTGATGGACGACGTAGGGGATGCGTATTGCACCGCCGCACGGCTCCGGGATCAACCATCTGGATGGATCGCTGTTTCGCGGCGGCGGGTGGCCTGTAGAGTCGACTGACAGTCGACTCTACCCGGCCGATGGTTCGATAACCGACGCCAGCGCCTCAGCACAATCGCGTTCATCCTTGAACTGCAGCAGGTCGTCGGCACGGGTGCGGCCACGGTTCAGCGCCGCCACCGGCAGTCCTGCTTTGGCCGCCGCCTGCACGAAGCGGAAGCCGGAATAGACCATCAGCGACGAGCCCACCACCAGCACGGCGTCGGCCTGCTGCAGGTGCTCGTGCACCGCCTCCACCCGCTCGCGCGGCACGTTTTCGCCGAAAAACACCACGTCCGGCTTCAACACCCCGCCGCAGTGCGGGCACCCGGGTACCACGAAGCTGGAGAAATCGGTCTCCAGGTCGGCGTCGCCATCAGGCGCGACGCCGGCCTCCAGCGCATCCCAGCCGGGGTTGGCGTCCAGCAGGCGCTGCTGGAAGTCCTCGCGGCCACTGCGGCGCTCGCAGCCCATGCAGCGCACCAGGTCCAGGCGGCCATGCAGGTCGACCACGTTACGGCTGCCGGCGCGCTGGTGCAGGCCGTCCACGTTCTGGGTCAGCAGCACCTGCAGCTTGCCACGGCTTTCCAGTGCGGCCAGGGCCTGGTGGGTACCATTGGGCCGGGCCAGGCCGAAGCGCGGCCAGCCCAGCAGGCTGCGCGCCCAGTAGCGCTGGCGGGTAGCGGCCTCGCCCATGAAGGCCTGGTAGGTCACCGGTGGCGTGCGTTTCCACTGGCCGTCGCTGTCGCGGTAATCGGGAATGCCCGAGGCGGTGCTGCAGCCGGCGCCGGTCAGCACGAACAGGCGCTGGGCGCGGTCGATGAAGTCGGTCAGTGGCGGGGTCATGGCTGCCAGATGGGGGCGCCGCAGCGCCCCCGCAAGCGCCGGTCGGTTGTCCGGGTCAGGCCGCCGGCAGCGGCGGCACCGCGATCGGGTGGCCTTCCTCGTCCAGCGCGATCATCACGAAGTGGCCGCGGGTGCACAGCTTGCGCTCGCCGCTGTGCAGGTCTTCGGCGACCAGTTCCACCTCCACCTTCATCGAGCTGCGGCCGACTTCAACGATGCGGCCGATGGTTTCCACCATCTGGCCGATGCGGATCGGCAGCTTGAAGTCGACCTGGTCGCTGCGCGCGGTCACCACGGTACGGCGCGAGTAGCGGGCGGCGGCCAGGAACGCGGCCTTGTCCATCCACGCCAGTGCCTGGCCACCGAACAGGGTGCCAAGGTGGTTGGTGTGGTTGGGGAAGACGATTTCGGCCATGCGCACTTCGATGGGCGGCACGGTCTCGGGGATCGGGGTCATGGGGGAGCTTCGGTGTGGGGTGCTGCGGATTCTAAGCGACCGGCGTGACGGCCATCGGAATGCACGTGCAACGGTCACCCGGCAGCGGTGCCTGCGCAGGCCGCGCCTGCAGCAGGCGTTACACTGCGCCACGCCCACTGCCAGGACCCCCCATGCCCGCCACTTCCGATCTGCTGGCCTTTGCGCTGGTTTCGCTGGCCATGGTGCTCACGCCCGGGCCGAACATGATCTACGTCATCTCGCGCTCGATCTGCCAGGGGCCGATGGCGGGACTGATCTCGCTGGGCGGGGTGGCACTGGGCTTCGTGTTCTACATGCTGTGCGCGGCACTGGGCATCACCGCCCTGCTGATGACCGTGCCGTTCGCCTACGACGCGCTGCGCATCGGTGGCGCGCTGTACCTGCTGTACCTGGCCTGGCAGGCGCTCAAGCCCGGTGGCCGTTCGCCGTTCGCGGTGCGCGAACTGCCGCAGGACAGCCCGCGCAAGCTGTTCACGATGGGATTCCTGACCAATCTGCTGAACCCTAAAGTGGCGGTGATGTACCTGTCGCTGCTGCCGCAGTTCCTGCACCCGGACAGCGAAGGCAGCGTGCTGATGCAGTCGATCGTGCTGGGCTCCACCCAGATCCTGGTCAGCGTCAGCGTGAACGGCATGATCGCGCTGACCGCCGGCAGCATCGCCGGCTTCCTGGCCGCACGCCCCACCTGGCAGATGGTGCAGCGCTGGCTGATGGGCACGGTGCTGGCCGGACTGGCGGTGCGCATGGCGGTGGAAGGGCGGCGCTGATCGCGGCGTGCCCTCCAGGCGATACGCCCGGCCCCGTAATCAGAACAGTTCAGCGTGGTAGAAGCTCGGTTGTGCCGACCAGGCCTTGATATCGCCACATTGCGGCACGCTGGTGTAGTACAGGCGGATGGGTATGGCGGAGACCTTCGCACTCATCAGCATGGCGTAGGTTGCCTTGCAGACCTCGGGCGGCATGCTGAAGTCGCCTTTGCTGACGATGTTGCAGACCGCGTGGATGGGCGAGACGGTGGTCGCCACGAACACCTTGCCGCTGGCATCGATGGAAACGTTGGTCACCTTGGAATCGCAGTTCGTGCCATGGGCGAGGGGCGGACAGGCGACCAGGACGGCGAACAATCCTCCCGTCCACCCACGAAACACGGTCCTGCGGGTTGCTGTTCCACGCACTGCAGTCTCCATTGCGACCTCCAGGGTCCATTCAGTTGCGCCACCATGGCAGGACCACGCGCACGGGAACCCGGCGCTGGGATTGTCCACGCGTCATTCCTGCAGTGGCATCCCTTCTTCCTCCCCAGGCCCGGCATGGATGCGAAGCACCGCCACCACTGGCGTCCAGCGAGAATAGCTCATCCTTCTGATGCGCAACGAAAAACCCCGGCATTGGCCGGGGTTCTTCGTTGCAACAGGCCGGGCCGGTTCGATCAGAAATTCATGTCGAAGGCGACTTCGCCCTGCACGCCGACCTGGTAGGCCGAGACGCGGCGTTCGAAGAAGTTGGTCAGTTCCTGCACGTCCTGCAGTTCCATGAACGGCAGCGGGTTGCGCACGTTGTACTTCTTTTCCATGCCCAGCTTGGCGAAGTGCTGGTCGGCACAGTGCTGCAGGTACTGGCGCATGTCGCGGGTGGAGATGCCGGCCACGCCGCCGGACAGCACGTCCTCGGCGAACTGCACTTCGCATTCGATGGCTTCGGCCAGCATGTCGTAGACCTGCTGCTTCATCTCTTCGTCGAACAGGTCCGGTTCTTCCTCACGCACCACGCGCACCGACTCGAACGCGAACTCCATGTGCGCGCTCTCGTCGCGGAACACCCAGTTGGTGCCCGAGGCCAGGCCTGGCAGCAGGCCGCGCGAACGGAAGTAGTACACGTAGGCAAAGGCCGCGAAGAAGAACAGGCCTTCGATGCAGGCGGCGAAGCAGATCTGGTTGAGCAGGAACTGGCGGCGCTGTTCGCGGGTCTCGATGCGGGTCAGGCTCTGGATCGAGTCGATCCACTTGAAGCAGAAATCGGCCTTCTTCTTGATCGAGTCGATGTTCTCCACCGCCGAGAACGCCTTGGCGCGCTCTTCCGGATCCGGCAGGTAGTTGTCGAGCAGGGTCAGGTAGAACTGCACGTGCAGCGCTTCTTCATACAGCTGGCGCGACAGGTACATGCGCGCTTCCGGCGCATTGAGATGCTGGTACAGGTTCAGCACCAGGTTGTTGGACACGATCGAGTCGCCGGTGGCGAAGAACGCGACCAGGCGGTGGATCAGGTGGCGCTCACCCGGCGACATCTTGCTGTGCAGGTCGGTGATGTCGATCTGGAAGTTGATCTCTTCCACCGTCCAGGTGTTCTTGATCGCGTTCCGGTACATGTCATAGAACTGCGGGTAGCGCATCGGGCGCAGGGTCAGTTCAAAACCGGGATCGAGCAGCATCTGCTTGGGCTTGTCGGCCATGGGTGTTTCCTTGAATTCCTGGGTGAGCCGCCGGGCGTGGCCCGGCGCTACCGTGGGTGTTTTTCCGCAGCCGAGCATGGCTCGGCTCTACAGGTGCGAGGTGTTCGAGTGCCGACCAACGGTCGGCACCCACCGCGCGGTGTGTTACTGGCAGGCCTCGCAGGCTTCCGGGTTTTCCAGCGAGCAGGCGATGGCTTCGTCCGGGCTGAATACCTTGGCCGGGGCCGCAGCGCTCACCGTGGTCTTGGCGATCTTGGTGGCCGGGCGCGAACGCAGGTAGTAGGTGGTCTTGATGCCCTGCTTCCAGGCGTACATGTACATGGAGGACATCGCGCCGATGTTCGGGCTTTCCATGAACAGGTTGAGCGAGGCCGACTGGTCGATGAAGGCGCCACGCTCGGCGGCCATGTCGATCAGCGAACGCATCGGCAGTTCCCACGCGGTGCGGTAGACCTCGCGCAGCGTTTCCGGAATCTGCGCCACGCCGGCGATGGAACCTTCGGCCAGCTTGATGGCATCGCGCATTTCCGGCGTCCACAGGCCCAGCTTCTTCAGCTCGTTCACCAGGTAACGGTTGACCTGCAGGAAGTCACCGGACAGGGTTTCGCGCTTGAACAGGTTGGACACCTGCGGCTCGACGCACTCGTAGCAGCCGGCGATCGAGGCGATGGTCGCGGTCGGCGCAATCGCGATCATCAGCGAATTGCGCAGGCCGTGTTCCTTGATGCGGCTGCGCAGGGCGTCCCAGCGTGCGGTGTCTTCCGGCACCACGTTCCAGGCGTCGAACTGCAGTTCACCGCTGGCGGCACGGGTGTCGTTGAACGACGGGTGCTTGCCGCGTTCCTGGGCCAGCTCGCAGGAGGTTTCCAGCGCATGGAAGTAGATCGCTTCGGCAATCTTCTTCGACAGGGCGCGGGCTTCGGCGCTGTCGAACGGCAGGCGCTTGCGGAAGAACACGTCCTGCAGGCCCATGCAGCCCAGGCCGACCGGACGCCAGCGCAGGTTGGCGCGGCGGGCGGTTTCGATCGGGTAGAAGTTCAGGTCGATGACGCGGTCGAGCTGGCGCACGGCCAGGCGCACGGTCTCGGCCAGCTTCTCGAAATCGAACTCGTTGTGCTCGTCGAAGTGGTTGCCCAGGTTGATCGAACCCAGGTTGCACACCGCGGTTTCATCGTTGGAGGTGACTTCCAGGATTTCGGTGCACAGGTTGGACAGGTGGATCACGTTGCCCGGACGCAGGGTCTGGTTGCTGGCGCGGTTGCACTTGTCCTTGAAGGTCATCCAGCCGTTGCCGGTCTCGGCCAGCGTACGCATCATGCGGGCGTACAGCTTGCGGGCAGAGATGGTGCGGTTGGCCTTGCCCTGGGCTTCGGCCTGCAGGTAGGCGGCCTCGAAGGCTTCGCCGAACAGGTCGGTGAACTCCGGCACGACGCGCGGATCGAACAGCGACCATTCCTGGTCGGCTTCGACACGCTTCATGAACAGGTCCGGCACCCAGTTGGCCAGGTTCAGGTTGTGCGCGCGGCGGGCTTCGTCACCGGTGTTGTCACGCAGCTCGAGGAAGTCCTCGATGTCGGCGTGCCAGGTTTCCAGGTACACGCAGGCCGCGCCCTTGCGCTTGCCACCCTGGTTCACTGCGGCCACGGACGAATCCATGGTCTTCAGCCACGGCACGATGCCGTTGGAGTGGCCGTTGGTCGACTTGATGAGCGAACCACGCGAACGCACGCGGGTGTAGCTGACGCCGATGCCGCCGGAGAACTTCGACAGCTGGGCGATGTCGCCGTACTTGGAGTAGATCGACTCCAGCGAGTCCTGCGGCGAGTCCAGCAGGAAGCACGAGGACAGCTGCTCGTGGGTGGTGCCGGAATTGAACAGGGTCGGGCTGGACGGCAGGTAGTCCAGGTTGCCCATGCGCTTGTACAGCGCCAGGGTCTCGGACACGTCCTCACTCAGCGCGCTGGCGATGCGCAGGAAGAACTGCTGCGGGGTCTCGATCACCTTGCGGGTGTGCGGGTGGCGCAGCAGGTAACGGTCGTACAGGGTACGCAGGCCGAAGTAATCGAAGTTCAGGTCCAGCGAGATGTCGATGGCATCGTTGAGCTTGCGCGCGTTGGTCTGCACGAAGTTCAGCAGGCGGTCGTTGATCAGACCGACTTCATGGCCACGGCTGACCGACTGCGAGAAGGCGTAGATTTCCTGGCCCGAGACTTCCTTGGCAATGTAGTTGGCCAGCAGGCGCGCAGCCAGGCGGCCGTACTCGGGCTCTTCACCGATCAGCAGGGCGGCGGTGCGGATGGACAGTTCGTCCAGCTCGCGGGTGGTGGCGCCGTTGTACAGGCCGGAAATGGTGCGGGTGGCCACGCGCATCGGATCGACGGCGTGCAGGCCTTCGGAGGAACGCTGCACCGCGCGCACGATCTTGTTCAGGTCCACCAGTTCGGTCGTGCCATTGCGCTTGGTCACACTCATCGCGTTGGCCGTCGGCGGCGACGTCAACAGGAATTCGCTTTCCTTCTCGATGGTGGCGCTGGATTCGGTGGTCACGGCGTGTGTCCTCTTGGCGTGATTGGTGGGTGCTCGATGCATCGGGTGACGCAGCCCGGGACATGACAGCCCAGGATGGCAGGACGGCGTCGCAGCGGATGAGACCCTGCGCCTGCCACTGCCGTTGACGATCGCGGATGGGTACCCGGGCATCCCTGGAATTGGGGTTGCTGCGACCGACGGCCACAAGATAGTGGGGGTGATGGGGCCCGTCAACGCCAAATGTAGTGAAATTCGGCAATCCCTTGCGCCGCAAGGATCGTGCCACCGGCGTCCGGATCAGACGCTTCAGACCTGCCGGAACGGGCTGCGCAGTCAAGCCCGAAAGACGTCATTGCGGTGGTACAACGCACCGCGAAAACGGAACAATGACAGCTTCACATGACAGTGATGAAACTGGCTAGGGACAACCCTGTGGATAGGTGGTGGGCAGCCGGTGGGAATCCGGTGGACGCCGGGATCACCCGCCGGGCAGCGACCCGAGGCTGCATGTGTCGGCCAGGCCGGAGGAGCGGCCGCAGGGAAACGCCGTTGCGCCCTCCTTCCCCCGATCATTGCCGGCCAGCGGCCGGCACTACCGGAATCCCAGGGGGGTCGTGCCGGCCGCTGGCCGGCAACGTACGCCCGCAGGCCCCTCACGCCCGGTGTGGGGTACCCAGGTACTCGGCGCTCTGCATTTCGATCAGGCGCGAGGCGGTACGTTCGAAAGCGCCCTGCAGGCGCTGGCCGGTGTACAGCTCGACCGGCGAGGTGCTGGCGGTGCAGACCAGGTTGACGTGGCGGTCGTACAGCTCGTCGATCAGGTTGACGAAGCGGCGCGCGGCATCTTCGTTCAGGCGGTCGAAGGCGGGAATGCCGCCCAGCAGCACCGTGTTGAACTCGTGCGCGATCTCGATGTAATCCGAGGGCCCGCGCGGGCCTTCGCACAGCGCGGCGAAATCGAACCAGGCAATGCTCTTGCCGCGGCCACGCACCGGGATCTTGCGGCCCTCGATCTCGATGTTGCCGGGCTTGGCCGGCTGGCCGCCGCTCAGCTCGTTCCAGCGCGTGGCCAGCCACTCATCGCTGTCGGCCGCCAGCGGTGCGCGGTATACCGGCGAGCGGGTCAGCGCGCGCATGCGGTAATCCTCGGTACCTTCGGCATACAGCTCGACGCAGAAGCGCTGCAGCAGGCCAATGGCCGGCAGGAAGCTCTCGCGCTGCAGGCCGTTGAGGTACAGGTTCTCCACTGCGGTGTTGGAGGTGGTGACCAGGGTCACGCCCTCGGCGAACAGGCGCTCCAGCAGCCGCGCCAGCAGCATCGCATCGCCGATGTCGGTGACGAAGAACTCGTCCAGCACCAGCACGCGCAGGTTGCTGCGCCATTCCTGGGCGATCTTCGCCAGCGGGTCGCTCTGGCCCTGGTGCTCGCGCAGGCGCTCGTGGACGCTGCGCATGAAGCGGTGGAAGTGGGTGCGGTACTTCTGCTTGATCGGCAGCCCGTCGTAGAACAGATCAACCAGGAAGGTCTTGCCGCGGCCGACGCCGCCCCAGAAGTACAGGCCCTTGACCGGCTCGGGCTTCTTCCAGAACGAGGACAGGCGGTCCAGCCAACCGTCCTCGGCACTGTCCAGCAGGCCCAGGTGGATGCGGTCCAGCTCGGCCAGCGCCGCATGCTGGGCCGGGTCGTTCTGCCAGTCGCCACGGGCAACCCCTTCCGCGTACCGCTGCGACGGGGTCAGCTCGGTTGCACTCATGCCGCCGCGCCCAGCCAGTGCTTCACGCCGTGGGTCAGCGCGCCGCGCAGGTCGATCAGCTTGCGGTGGAAGAAGTGGCTGGTCTCGGGCATGCGCACCAGCTCATGCGGGAAATCCAGCGAGTCCAGCCACTGGTAGACAGCCTGCGGGTCGACGATCTCGTCCTGCTCGCCCTGGATCACCAGCCAGCGGGCCGGCGGGGCGATGCCATCGAAGTCCCAGCGGCCGGCCGGCGGCGCGATCGAGATCAGCGCTTCCGGCTGCAACTCGGCCGCGGCCTTCAGTGAAACGAACGCGCCGAAGCTGAAACCGGCCAGCCACAGGCGGTCGTCCGGACGCTGGCTGCGCACCCAGGCGGCGACGGCCTTCAGGTCGTCCTGCTCGCCCACGCCATGGTCGAACTCACCGGCCGAACCACCCACGCTGCGGAAGTTGAAGCGCACCGTGGCGATGCCCAGCTCGCGCAGGGTGGTGGCGGTCATGGTGACCACCTTGTTGTGCAGGGTGCCACCCTCGGTGGACAGCGGATGGCAGACGATGGCCACGATCGGCTGCACCGGCACATCGGCCTTGGGCAGGTCGACGACCACTTCCAGCGGGCCGGCCGGGCCGTCCAGTTCGAGGCAGGCGGTTTCGCCGGGGGCGACGGGGAATGAGTGCTTGTGCATGGCACCATGATACCGTCCCCCGCCCCTGCCCTGTGCCCGTCCCATGCTCTACCTGTCTTTGGCCGTGATCTGCAGCGTGCTGGTTTCGGTGTTGTTGAAGGTGGCCGGACGCCGCCAGCTGGATGTTTCGCAGATGGTCACCTGGAACTATCTGGTGGCGGCAACGCTCACCGCCGTGGTACTGCAGCCGCCGCTGGATGCGCTGCGCGCGCCGCACGCGCCGTGGCTGTCATTGCTGGCGCTGGCGGTGGTGCTGCCCTCGATTTTCCTGGTGCTGGGCCGCGCGGTGGCGGTGGCCGGCATCGTCCGCAGCGACGTGGCGCAGCGGCTGTCGCTGCTGCTGTCATTGGCGGCCGCCTTCCTGTTCTTCGGCCAGACTGCCACGCCGTGGAAGCTGGCCGGGCTCGGCCTGGGCCTGCTGGCGATGGTGGCCATCAGCCTGCGCCCGCGCGGCCCGGCGGTGGCGTCCTCGCCCGGTGGCTGGGGCTGGCTGCTGGCGGTATGGGCCGGCTTCGCGGTGGTGGACGTGCTGCTCAAGCAGGTGGCGCTGTCCGGCACGCCCTCGATGGCGGCGGTGCTGGCCAGCTTCAGCGTGGCCTTCGTGCTGATGCTGGCGTTGCAGCTGTGGCGGCACGCCAGTGGCCGCAGCCGGTTGGCCTGGCGCAACCTCGGCGCAGGTGCGCTGCTGGGCCTGCTCAATGGCGGCAACATCCTCTTCTATGTGCACGCTCACCAGTCGATGCCGGACAGCCCGGCCACCGTGTTCGCCGGCATGAACATCGGCGTGGTGGTGCTGGGCGCGCTGGTAGGCGTGTTCGCCTTCGGCGAGGCCACCACGAAGTGGAACCGCGCCGGCCTGGCGCTGGCGGTGCTGGCGATCGGGTTGATCGCCTGGGGGTGAGCGTTGGTTGCGGCGGGCCATTTCCGCGCCCGCGGTGGGATGTCACTTTTCTTTTCGCGCGAAAAGAAAAGTAACCAAAAGAAGCGCGCCGCCAGCCGCGAGCCGGTGCTGTGCACCGGTACCCTGCGCTTCTCGATGAACCAGGGGACGGCGCCGAACTCGCTGCGCTCAAACATCGGCGCCTCTTCGCCCCTGATTCACCTGCGATGCTCGGCTCGCTTGAAGACGGACTGGAAGATCAAAAGCAACGGCAGGATCCGTGCCGATCAAGGTCCCTCCCAGAGCAGATCCCCGCCGAACCTTATTTGTCGAAACCCAGCAGCAGCGGGTCGTGGTCGGAGCTGCGCCACGGGCCCTGCACGTTGCGGTCCTGGTAGCCGCTGGCATCCTGCTCGTCGGCGTTGCTGTGCCACTCGGCGGCACCGCGCAGGCGCTTGGCCATGCCCGGGCTCAACAGCGCGTGGTCGAGGCGGCCGGTATAGCCGTTGTAGACGTAGCTGTAGGGATGCTCGACCTTGGCGACCTTGAACGCGTCCTGCCAGCCCAGGTCATGCAGGGTGCGGATCGGGTCTTCCATCGCGTAGGCATTGAAATCGCCGAGCAGCACCGCGTCCTTTGCACCGGTACCGGTCGGGTCGGTCTGCAGCCAGGCGTGCAGCTGCTGCGCCGAGGTCACGCGGGTGGCGTTCCAGCAGCCCTGGTTGTCGTTGTGGTCGGCGTCGGCACCGGCGGCGTCGCGGCAGCCCTTCGACTTGAAGTGGTTGGCCACCACCACGAACGGCGCGCCCTGCTTGCCCTGGAAGGCCTGCGCCAGCGGCACGCGGCTGTGCTCGACGAACGGGCCACCGGTCAGCGTGGCCGGCTTGCCCAGCGGCTGCAGGCGGCTGCTGCGGTAGATGATGCCAACCCGGATCGGATTGTCGCCGGGGCCGTTGCCGGCATCGACGAAGCGCCAGTCGCCCTGCGCGCCACGGTCGCGGTTGAGTGCGTCGACCAGTTCGGCAATGGCCGACTGCGGACCATAGCCATCGTTCTCCAGTTCCATCAGCGCGGCGACATCGGCGCCCAGCGCGTTGACCGTGGTGACCAGCTTGGCCACCTGCGCCTTGTGCTCGTCCAGCGTGCGCGCACCACGCAGGGTCGGGAAGCCACCGCCCTGGCCATCACCATTGAAGAAGTTCTCCAGGTTGAAGGCCGCCACGTGCAGGCTGCCCGGCACGGTCGGCACCGCCGGACGCTTCAGCTCCGGCAGCTTCAGCACGCCTTCGACCTGCAGGCGCGGATGGCCCTGTGCGTCCACGCGCACGATGCCCTGCACATCGCGCAGCTGCATGCCGGTGCGCAGCACCGGGTGGGCCGGCAGGTAGGCCACGCTGGCCGGGTCGCGGGCATCGCTGCCGTCGTCCAGCACCAGCCGGCGGCGCTGGTTGTCGGCCATCACCTGCTCGTAGCCGGCAGTACCCGGCGCGGCCACTTCGGTGGGCTGCCAGAGACGGCCATCGAAGGCCACGGTGAGCTGGCCAAAGCGCTCAAGGCCGTCGGTACCGGCCAGGGTGAGCGGTGCGGCGATGCGCACGCGCTGGCCATCCAGCACACGCCAGTCGGCCGGCGCGGCGGTCAGCACCACGGTGGCGCTGCTGCGCGCGGCCGAGGGCGACGCGACCGGTGCGGCCTGCGGCTGGGCCTGGGCAAAGGCGCCGGCCGGCAGCAGCAGGGACAGGGCAAGGGCGAGGGAACGGCGGCGCATCAACGGGCGACTCCATGGAAGAGGCGCACAGACTAACCCTGAAATGCGAAACCCCAGCGACGCGCGCGGTTTTGGCCTTGGCCGGCAAAGCCGCCGGCGGCAGACGGAGAACGACCGCGGCGATTGGGGCGACCGGCGGGTAGAGTCGACTGTTAATCGACTATCGCGCGCAGCGCGGGCTTTTTCGGTGGCGTTGGGAAGAGCAGTCGACCAACAGTCGACTCTACTCCCTTCCCGCGGTTCCGCCATCCCGTTCGGCCGTTCCATGTTTCGACGTTTCCGCCGTTTCGCGGTTTGGCCGTCCCGGCGCCTACTTCAGGTTGCCCAGCATCCAGTCCACGGTGGCGTGGATCTGTTCCTCGGTCAGCGCCGGGTTGCCACCCTTGGGCGGCATGATGCCGCCATCCGGGCCGGTGTAGCCCTCGATGGCGTGCTTGTAGAGGGTGTCCTTGCCCTGCGCGATGCGCTTGTCCCAGTGCGAATGGTCCAGCGTCGGCGCCATGCCCACGCCGGTGGTGTGGCAGGCGGTGCACAGGTTGTCGAAGATGACCTTGCCGTCCTTGGTGCCGCCGTAGGCCACCTGCGAGGCGGCCTTGGCCAGCGCGGCGGCCTTGGCCGCTGCCTGCGCGGCGGCGCCGGTGCTGCCGGCATAGACCGCGCCGGTGGGCGAAATGCGCTGTTCGGTGCGCTTGGCCGCCGTCGGCGACACCTCGGGTGGAATCCGGGTGTGGATGTAGGCGGCTAGGAGGATGAGGCCGAGGGTGATGGTCGCCAGCAGCGCGATCACCATGGAGAAGCGTTTCAGGAACTCCAGATCGTAATTCCGCACTCTTCGTTACCCCTGGCTGATAGTCGTTGGACCACGGCTGAGCGACTGCGTGATGGACCGAGTATAGAACGCGCTTTGCGTGCGACAACAGGCGTCACTGCTGGTGCGGCGCAACATGCCAGGGGCTGGGGTCAGATCCCTTTTGCGGCGCAGAAGGGATCTGACCCCAGCAACAGAAGCCGGCCAGCGGCCGGCTCTACCACGTTACCGGGCGCCGATCGCGCGCAGGCAGAAGCTGCAGATCGCATCCACCAGCGCGTCTTCGTCGCGGTGCGCTTCGCGGCTGGGTGCGGTCGGGCCGACCATCGCCTCGGTGAAGGCGCCGACCAGGCAGGCGGCGGCCACATGCGCGTCCTGCGCCGGCAGCTCACCGGCGGCCACGCCCTCCTCCACCAGCCGCAGGAAGACATCCCCAAAGGCACGACGGCCACGCATGCGTTCGGCTTCCACGTCCGGGTCGACCGGCTCGACGATGAAGGCATGGGCCAGCCCCGGCCCGGCCAGGGCGCGGCGTACGAAGGCGGTGATCGCCAGCCGCAGCCGCTCGCTGGCCGCCTCTGGACCGCTGGCGATGCGCTCCATGATCGCGACCTCGTGGGCCACCGCGGCGTTGAGCACCTCCACGAACAGCTCGGCCTTGGACGGGAAATGGCGATAGATCAGGCCGGTGGATACCCCCGCCTGGGTCGCCACGGCGGTCACCGGGGCGTTGCGCCAGCCGCCGGTGGCGACCAGCTCACGGGTGGCCAGCAGGATCCGTTCACGGGCCCCGGCCAGGCGTTCTTCCATCAGTGCAGAGCGTTTGTAGGCCATGTTTTGATTCTGGTTTCAATTTTTGAATTTGTATTCACTTCTTATCCGAACCCCGCTACGCTGGGTCCAATCGCCCGTGCGGGCAGCGGTCCTGCAGACCGCCGCCCGCTCCCCCGCCGGGTGCGTCCATTTCCTGCCATCCCGTCGTGGAGCCACCACAATGCACGTGCCATCCCTGAACTTCGACCTTGGCGAAGACATCGACCTGCTGCGCCAGAGCGTGGCCCATTTTGCCGCCGCCGAGGTCGCACCGCTGGCCGCCGAGGCCGATGCCAGCAACCAGTTCCCGCTGGCCCTGTGGCCGAAGCTGGGCGAACAGGGCCTGCTCGGCCTCACCGTGGAAGAAGCATACGGCGGCACCGGCATGGGCTACCTGGCCCACGTGGTGGCGATGGAAGAAATCTCGCGTGCCTCCGGCGGCATCGGCCTGTCCTATGGCGCGCACTCCAACCTGTGCGTGAACCAGCTGCGCAAGAACGGCAACGAAGAACAGAAGCAGCGCTTCCTGCCCGGCCTGTGCGACGGCAGCCTGGTCGGCGCGCTGGCAATGAGCGAGCCGGGTGCCGGTTCGGACGTAGTGTCGATGAAGCTGCGCGCCGACAAGCGCGGCGACCGCTACGTGCTCAACGGCAACAAGATGTGGATCACCAACGGCCCGGATGCCGACGTGCTGGTGGTCTATGCCAAGACCGACATGGACGCCGGCGCCAAGGGCATCACCGCGTTCCTGGTCGAGAAGGGCATGAAGGGCTTCTTCACCGCGCAGAAGCTGGACAAGCTGGGCATGCGCTCCTCGCCCACCTGCGAGCTGGTGTTCCAGGACTGCGAAGTGCCGGAAGAAAACGTGCTAGGCCAGGTTGGCGGTGGCGTGCGCGTGCTGATGTCCGGCCTGGACTACGAGCGCGTGGTGCTGTCCGGCGGCCCGCTGGGCCTGATGGCCGCGGCGATGGACGTGGTGATGCCGTACGTGCACGAGCGCCACCAGTTCGGTGAGGCGATCGGCAGCTTCCAGCTGATCCAGGCCAAGATCGCCGACATGTACGTCGGCCTGGGCGCCTGCCGCGCCTATGTCTATGCCGTGGCGCGCGCCTGCGACCAGGGCCGCACCACCCGCCAGGACGCCGCCGGTGCCATCCTGTACGCCGCCGAGAAGGCCACCTGGCTGACCGGCCAGGCGATCCAGATTCTGGGCGGCAACGGCTACATCAACGAATACCCGACCGGCCGCTTGTGGCGCGACGCCAAGCTGTATGAAATCGGCGCCGGCACCTCGGAGATCCGCCGCATGCTGATCGGCCGCGAACTGTTCCAGCGCACCCTGTAAGGCCACCGCGATGACCGTCCTGAACAGCCAGCTGCAACCGGGCAGCGATACCTTTGAAGCCAACCGCGCGGCCATGCAGGCCGTGGTCGACGATCTGCACGCCACCCTGGCGCGCACCGCGCTGGGTGGCAGCGAAGCCGCACGCGCCAAGCACACCGCACGCGGCAAGCTGCTGGTGCGTGACCGCATCGACGCCCTGCTCGACCCCGGCAGCGCCTTCCTCGAAATCGCGCCGCTGGCCGCGCATGGCATGTACGAAGACGCCGTGCCGGCCGCCGGCGTGGTGGCCGGCATCGGCCGGGTGAGCGGCGTGGAGTGCGTGATCGTGGCCAACGATGCCACGGTCAAGGGCGGCACCTACTACCCGATGACGGTGAAGAAGCACCTGCGCGCGCAGGAGATCGCCGAGCAGAACCACCTACCCTGCATCTACCTGGTCGACTCCGGCGGCGCGTTCCTGCCGCTGCAGGATGAAGTCTTCCCCGACCGCGACCATTTCGGCCGCATCTTCTACAACCAGGCCAACCTGTCGGCGCAGGGCATTCCGCAGATCGCCTGCGTGATGGGCAGCTGCACCGCCGGTGGCGCCTACGTGCCGGCGATGAGCGACGAGACGGTAATCGTGCGCGAACAGGGCACCATCTTCCTCGGCGGCCCGCCGCTGGTGAAGGCGGCCACCGGTGAAGTGGTGACCGCCGAAGAACTGGGCGGTGCCGACGTGCACACGCGCATTTCCGGGGTGGCCGACCACATGGCCGACAACGACCTGCAGGCGCTGGCGCGGGTACGCGCGATCATCGCCCAGCTGAACTGGCGCAAGCCGGAACCGGCGATGGCGGTGCAGGCGCCCGAGGAACCGCTGCTGCCGGCGCATGAACTGTATGGCGTGATTCCCGCCGATACGCGCAAGCCCTACGACGTGCGCGAAGTGATCGCGCGCCTGGTCGATGGCTCGCGCTTCGACGAGTTCAAGCCGCGCTATGGCGCAACGCTGGTCACCGGCTTCGCCCATCTGAACGGCTACCCGATCGGCATCATCGCCAACAACGGCATCCTGTTCTCCGAGTCGGCGCTGAAGGGTGCGCATTTCATCGAACTGTGCACCCAGCGCAACATTCCGCTGGTGTTCCTGCAGAACATCACCGGCTTCATGGTCGGCCGCAAGTACGAACAGGGCGGCATCGCCAAGGACGGCGCCAAGCTGGTGATGGCGGTGGCCTGCGCCAAGGTTCCCAAGTTCACCGTGGTGATCGGCGGTTCGTTCGGCGCCGGCAACTACGGCATGTGCGGCCGCGCGTACTCGCCGAACTTCCTGTGGATGTGGCCGAACGCACGCATCGGCGTGATGGGCGGCGAGCAGGCCGCCAGCGTGCTGGCCACGGTCAAGCGCGATGGCATCGAAGCCAAGGGCGGCCAGTGGCCGGCTGCGGAGGAAGACGCGTTCAAGGCGCCGATCCGCGACCAGTTCGAGCAGCAGGGCCACCCGTACTACGCCAGCGCGCGCCTGTGGGACGACGGCGTGATCGATCCGGCCGACACTCGCCGGGTGCTGGCCCTGGCGCTGTCGGCCAGCCTCAACGCCGCCCCGCAGCAGACGCGCTTCGGCGTGTTCCGCATGTAATCCATGCCATGACCGAGCACGCTCCCATGAAGCCCGTTGCCATGTTCACCAAAGTCCTGATCGCCAACCGTGGCGAAATCGCCTGTCGCGTCATCGCCACCTGCCGCCGCCTCGGCATCGCCACCGTGGCGGTGTATTCCGATGCCGACCGCAACGCGCGCCACGTGCGCCTGGCCGACGAAGCCATCCACATTGGTCCGGCCGCCGCGCGTGAGAGCTACCTGCGCGGCGATGCGCTGCTCGACGCGGCACGCGCGACCGGCGCGCAGGCCATCCACCCCGGCTACGGCTTCCTGTCCGAGAATGCCGACTTCGCCGATGCCTGCGCCGCCGCCGGCATCACCTTCATCGGGCCGCCGGCCAGCGCCATCCGCGCGATAGGCGACAAGAGCGCGGCCAAGGCGCTGATGGCCAAGGCGGGTGTACCGCTGCCCCCGGGCTACCACGGCGACCAGCAGGCACCGGACTTCCTGCGCACGCAGGCCGACGCCATCGGCTACCCGGTACTGATCAAGGCCAGCGCCGGTGGCGGTGGCAAGGGCATGCGCAAGGTCGAGCGCAGCGAGGACTTCGTCGATGCGCTGGCCAGCTGCCAGCGCGAGGCGGCCTCGGCGTTCGGCAACGACCACGTGCTGGTCGAGAAGTATGTCGAGCGCCCGCGCCATATCGAGATCCAGGTATTCGGCGACAGCCACGGTGACGCGGTGTACCTGTTCGAGCGCGACTGCTCGGTGCAGCGCCGCCACCAGAAGGTGCTGGAAGAAGCGCCGGCCCCGGGCATGAGCGCGGAACGTCGTGCTGCGATGGGCAAGGCGGCGGTCGATGCCGCGCGCGCGGTGGGCTATGAAGGTGCGGGCACGGTGGAGTTCATCGCCGGCCCGGACGGCGATTTCTACTTCATGGAAATGAACACCCGCCTGCAGGTCGAGCACCCGGTCACCGAGTACATCACCGGTACCGACCTGGTGGAATGGCAGCTGCGCGTGGCCTCGGGCCAGCCGCTGCCGCTGCGCCAGGAGCAGCTGGCCATCCACGGCCACGCGATCGAAGCGCGCCTGTATGCCGAAGATGCCGACCGTGGCTTCCTGCCCTCCACCGGCACCCTGCGCCGCCTGCGCCTGCCGGCCCCGTCGGCCCATGTGCGCGTGGATACCGGCGTGGAGGAAGGCGACAGCATCACCCCGTACTACGACCCGATGATTGCCAAGCTGATCGTCTGGGACGTGGACCGCGATGCCGCGCTGCGCCGCATGAGCCAGGCGCTGGCCGACTGCCAGGTGGTAGGCGTGACCACCAATGCCGGCTTCCTGCGCCGGCTGGTGAATACCGATTCGTTCGCGCACGCCAGGCTGGATACCGCGCTGATCGAACGCGAACAGGCGGCATTGAGCGCAGTGGGCGACACGGATGATGCCCTGTGGCAGCTGGCCGCCGTGGCCGCTGTTGCAAGCACTGCCGGTGCCACCACCGATGCCCGTGACCCGCATTCGCCATGGCAGGCACAGGACGGCTGGCGCCTCGGCGCGTCTGCGCCGCGCGTGCTGCCGCTGCAGCAGGGCGAGCGCCGGCACACGCTGAAGGTCTGGACGCAGGCCGGTGGCTGGCGCGTGCAATGCGATGACGCGGCACCGATGCGGGTGACCGGCACGGCCGATGCACAGGGGCTGGCGGTACAGCTGGGCGAGCGCCGCTGGACTCTGCAGCTGCTGCGCGACGGTGACCAGCTGTATCTGTTCGGCGCCGATGGCCAGCACCGTTTCACCCTGCATGATCCCGTGGGCGAATCAGACCACGCCGTGGCCGATGCCGGCAGCCTGCTGGCGCCGATGCCGGGCAGGATCGTCGCCACGCTGGTCGCCGCCGGTACCGAGGTCAAGCGCGGCACGCCGCTGGTGGTGCTGGAAGCGATGAAGATGGAGCACACCCTGCAGGCACCGGCCGATGGCACGGTGAAGGGCTATCGCGCCAAGGCCGGCGACCAGGTGGGTGATGGCGCGGTGCTGGTGGACTTCGACGCGGCGTGATGCAGCAGAGGCCGCGCGGGGTCAGCCCGCGCGGTCTTCAAGGTTCCAGATCACGCCTGCCGGGTCCAGTTCGCTGGTCGTCATCCGTGATGCACGCCATCCGAAACCGCAGACCGCGAGTACCCCCTCGTTGATCGTGTCCAGGCCCAGGGCACGTTCGATGGGCTTTTCGTTGATCGCTGCAGTAATGAATGCTCCCAGGCCGGCATCCGTGGCCGCCAGGTACAGCGTCTGGGATAGATGTCCCGCCTCCATCGCGACAACCCGATAGCTTTTCCCATGCTGGCGATACTTCCAGTACGTCCTGTTGAAACGCGGGGCCAGGACCACCAGCACGTGCGCATCCGCGAACCAGTGCTGCTGCCCGACCATGGACATCACGAAGTCGCGATCGATGGCCACGGGGCACTCAACCGGCATCAGTCCGTGGCCCTGCGCTCGATAGAGGTACATGCCCGCGGCAAGTCCATCGACATTGCGCACCAGCACGTAGGCTTCCACAGGATGCAGTCCGCCGCCCGAAGGTACGTTCTTCTTCAGGAACACCAGATCATCGCCTTCGCGCTGGCAGCTGCTGCTGCCGAATGCCCGTTGCAGCATCTGGCTCAGCAGGGACAGCGGCAGTGATCGGGTGACATCGAAGTTCCGGCAGGTGACGCGCCGCGCCAGCAGTGCGTCGAAATCGTTGGACTGCTGAGGCGGCAGTGGTACCAACCCAGCGTCGGCAGCGGCAGCGTGCGGTGGCGGCGGTCCCAACGTCCTGCGCATCTGCGAGGCCGTTTCGATCTGTGATTCACGCATGTTGCGAACGGCGTCAACATCCTCCCAGCGTGAGAAGGCATGCATGACCGCAGCCAGGGGGTGCCAATGCGTTGCACGCAGCCGCTCGTCACGAGCGGCAACATCGTCATCCTGTCCGCGGATCAACACCAGGCCACTGGCGATCAGCAGGTCCATCGCGGGTGAACAGGCCTCCCCTGCCTCAAGCGTGGTCCATGCACTTGGGCTCAGACTTCCCAGCAGTGCCTGTGCCGCAGCGTCCAGCACCACCGGTCCATCCAGGTGGGGGGCGAGTGCCTCCCAGGCAAGCGTGCGCACCAGCCCATCACCACCGCGCAGCAGGCCCTCAAACTCAAACCGGATCTGCTCGGTGGGCTGTACCATTACGATCGCGCAGCGCCTGACATCCATCGGATCAGCCCTTCCTTCATCGTGAATCCACGTTATCGAACCGCGACCCGATTCCTTTACATCTCCCGCTCTACCCTCTCAAGAACCGCTTTGCCAAGCCGACATCACCACTGCCCCTCGACACTCCATGGATGCAGGACACAATGCCCACGTTGACGCTCTCGCTGCCGGTCGCAAGGACGCTGGTTCAGCGCCTCGCCACCGATGACACCTTCCGCCAGCTCTTCGCCACCGACACGGCTGCCGCGATACTGCTGGCTGGACACGTTCCATCCAACCCGGCTGACCTTCAGCAGTTCGTCCAGGATTGCTGCAAGAACATCTGCCTGGCGGAGAAAGACGTCATCGCACAGGCCGAAGACCAGATCATCGCCATGCTGACCAGTGGTACCGGCTACTCCGTGCCGATGCTGGAGGACGGTTACGGCTCGCCGCGCACGCTGCGCTGAGGCATCGAGGCCATGGTGTCGGCGGCCTCGATTGCCGGCGCCGCCATGAGCCTCCGCACATCCACTACGTTAAGCGCCTGCAGGCAGAAGCTGCATTGCGCTTCTGCATATGCAAATCCGGGGCGATCACGCAGCCAACGCGTCTGCTCCTGGGCAACATCCTTCAGGCCCGCCTCCAGCGCCAGGTCACGCACTGCCAGCCGCACCTGCAGGCGTGGCTGCTTCTTCAACAGCGGTACGAGCAGGTCCAGCCCGGCCTGGGGCCGGCCCTCATGCTGCATCATCCGCCCGGCCAACAGGGTGACGTACTGGCGCAACACGCTGCTGTCAGGGAGATCCTGAAGCGCGTTCATCCGGGCCTGGACCGCCTTGGCCGGTGCGGCATCGCCCAGTCTCAGTGCCAGCAAGGCTGCCGCGTGTGCTGCAACCAGGCGATCCACTACCTCCACCGCGGGTTCGCCGCTCAGCTCTGCGAACGGCGCGGTCGCGGCCACGCGCGCCACCATCAGCGCCTTCGACCTTCTGCCGGCCATCATGTAGGCGACGGCCAGGGGCATGTCGAAGTTGTACCGATCCATGCCCTGGCGCTGTCCGGCAAGCATCCTTCCCTGTTCGGCGAGCTTGATGGCGCCCTCGACATCGCCTTGGTCAAGCGCAATCGTGGTAGCGAAATTGCCAGCATGGAAGTTGCCTGGATCGATCCGCGCAAGCAGCGCATTGGCCTTCTCGAACTCGGAACGCGCTGCCGCCACCGTCGCCTGGCGCATCAATGCACCTTCCCAACCATTGCCGGCGGCACGACTGAACGCGATGTCAGCCTCTGCGTAGCGCTCGCTGGCCAGCAAGGCGCGGCCGTACTGGTCCTGCGCGATCTCAGGCAGCTCGACCCTGCTTTGTGCAACACGCCTGGAAAGCGCCAGGGCCTCGGCAAGGCGGTTCTCGTGGAAAAGATTCAGACCGGCGTTGTAGCTTGCAGGCATGTAATCCGGATACAGCTCCGCCATGCGCGCCCAGCCATCGGTGGCGCGATCCGGATCACTGATCTGCAGCGCCCAGTTCTGCACGTACAGGCGCTCGCGTGGCGTAAGGTGCCCTGATCGACGATCAGCCTCTGCCAGCAGACGCCGGGCATCGCGGTAATTCATCATGGCGAAGCGACAGCGGGCTTGGCCCAGCCATGCCAGGGCGAACTCAGGATCGACCTCGATCGCCTGCCCGAAGAATGCCATCGCGCCGTTGAAATCTCCTCGGCTGTAGCGCTTCTGGCCCAAGGCAAACGCACGCAACGCATCCATGCTGCCCGTGGTCACCTCCGGCAGGGATTGGCTGTCGCGCTGGATCAATGCGGGCTCTTCGCCCAGGCGATCGCGCAGCTGGCGCGAAACATCGTCCACCGCCGCCAGTACCGCACCCGCCTTCGCATCGGCGGACACCACGGCCAGGGTGCGCAGCGTCGACGGCTCGACCACCTCCACGCTGAAGCGGGTTCGGCCGCCGACATCGGTCGCCGATGGCACGAACACCAGGCGGGCGCCCGTGCGCACCGCCACAGCGGCGGCATCGCCACGTTCACGGACACCGCGATCCGGCGGTTTCCGCATCATCTCAAGGGTGCGGCCGACGCGGTCGTCACTGACGACGTTGACGTAGCGGGACTGCTCGAGACTGATCCGGAACGCCTGGTCCAGGGCGTCATCGAGCAGTCGATTGCCGGTGAGGTTATGCAGCCCGCCGAGCACCACCCAGTCGCGTTCGGCGAACGCGATGGCCGGCTGTGGCCGGGTCAGCAACCAGACGCCAAGCACCGCGGCCAGCAGTACGGCGGCCTGCGCCGCCATCGCCAGCGGACGGCGCCATAACGGAAGATCACGCCGGGCCTTGGCCGTGTGCCGCAGCCGCCCCGGCGTGGGCATGCCCGCCGCCTGCACGCCGTAGACTTCGGCTGGCTGGCTCACGCCCTTGAAGCGCCATCGCCCGAACGATCGCCATTGCAGGCCTTCAGCCATCGCGCCCAGCGACCCACTGGAGCGACGCACGATGGATTCGGCCACCGCCGAAAGCAGGATCTGGCCCGGACGTGCCAACTGCATCAGGCGCGCCGCCGTCGGCTTGGCCAGGCCTTCGACTTCAATCGCCTTGGCGCCAGCCCGCACTGCCTCGGCGCTGTTCTCCCAGGTCAGCACATCGCCCACATGCAGACCGGCCCGCGCCTGCAGATGGATCTCGTGTCTCTGCCCCAGCGGCTGCAGCCCACGCTGGTAATCCAATGCGAAGCCAAGCGCGTCGATCGGGCGCTCGAACAGCATGAACAGCCCGTCGGAGCGATCGATCAGCTGGCCGTTCCAGCGCTGCTGCAGCGCCAGCACCAGCCGGTCGTGTTCCTGGAACAGTTCGGCGGCAGCGACATCGCCGATGCGTTCGACCAGCAGCAGCGAGTCACACAGGTCGGTGAACAGCAGGGCGCGCAGTTGCTGGTTGTGCGGCGCCGACGTTCCGTTGTCGCCATTCATCGCCTCTGTCTCCCGATCTAGGGTGAGTCCACTGCGTCTGCCCAACGCAGGCAGTTGCCACCATCACGCTTGGCCTGGTACAGCGCACGATCCGCGCTGGCGTACCACTCGCTCCAGCCCGCATCCGGGTCCAGCAGGCTGGCACCGATGCTGACCAGGCTGACGTGCGGCGTGCCGTGGCTGCGCTCGAGCAGGCCGTGTACCGCGCTGAGGATGAACTCTGCCGCGTGCTGCACGATCTCGTGGTTGCCACGACGCAGGATCAGGCAGAACTCGTCACCGCCGAGCCGGCAGGCCAGGTCCTGCTCGCCGGCCATCGAGCGCAGGATGTTGCCCATGCTCTGCAGCACGCGATCGCCGGCCTGGTGGCCATGGCGGTCATTGATCTGCTTGAAGCGGTCGCAGTCAATGAGCAGCAGCGCCTGCGGCAGCCCACTGCCATCGGCGCGGCATTCCTGCAGGTACAGGGTGAGGCCACGGCGGTTGTGCAGCCCGGTCAGTTCATCGGTACGCACCAGTTCACGGGTGTGGGTCAGCTGGTGGGTAGTGATGTACAGATTGTCCAGCGCGGTTTCCAGATCATGGTTGCGCCGGCGCAGCTGGCTGATCAGGGCCTGTTCGTTGGTCAGCACGCGCATGATCGTGCGGCGCAGGAAGTAGGCGACCAGGCCCGGATCGGATTCCACCAGACGATGGAAGTCGGCGGGCCCCAGCTCAAGCACCTCGCAGTCCACCAGGGCGCGCGCACTGGCGCTGCGCGGGTGGTCACCCACCAGCAGGCCCAGCTCACCGAAGAACTCCTGCTGCCCGAGGGTCTTGATCACCAGGTCCTCGCCGAAATCCAGTTCGATCTGGCCTTCCAGGATCACGTACATGCGCTCGCCACGGTGGCCACGCTGGAACAGCCACTGCCCGGCATGAAGCTTGCGTGGACGGGCAAATCTGGCGAACAATGCGACCTCGGCATCGGATAGCAGCGCATGCACGATCTCGGCCATCGCCACCCGGGCGATACCTGACGTCACATCACTGTTCTCGGCCGCACCCCTGCCGGTCATTCCCTGCACCCGCCGCCAGCGTCCCCTGGTGAGCCGCGGAGCATAGCACCGCTTTAAAATGTGCGCCCTATCTCATTTTGAGCCTTGTGGTCCGCTTTCCCGACGTGAAGGCGCACGGTGGCCGTTCTGCCCGCCACGGTCCAGGGAAAAGTCGTTCCGGATCAATCTGATGGCCACCTTCACAGGGTTTCGGCCAAGTTGCCGGACTGTGGGGTGCGCTGGATTGACGCTGCATGCGTTCATCGCGTTTCCATCGATACAACAACGCCGGCAGGTCCCCCGACCGGCCGGCGTTGCCTGGCCCTTCCCTGGCCACCCTGATCGGATTCGCGCCTCCGGTAGAGCCGGCCGCTCGCCGGCTTCCCCGTAATGCCCGAAGGCGCACGTGGGTGCCGGCCAGCGGCCGGCACGATCGCATCACGCGGCGCGTTCGCTGCGCCCGCCGTGGAACTGCTCTTCTTCGGTCGAGCCGGTCAACGCGGTGGTCGAGGACTGGCCCTGCTGGATCGCCTGGGTCACGGCATCGAAGTAGCCGGTGCCAACCTCGCGCTGGTGCTTGACCGCGGTGAAGCCACGCTCGGCGGCTTCGAACTCGGCTTCCTGCAGTTCCACGAACGCGCTCATCTGGCGGCGTGCGTAGCCGTGGGCCAGATTGAACATGCCGTAGTTCAGCGCGTGGAAGCCGGCCAGGGTGATGAACTGGAACTTGTAGCCATAGCTGCCCAGCTCACGCTGGAACTTGGCGATGGTGGCGTCGTCCAGGTTCTTCTTCCAGTTGAAGCTGGGCGAGCAGTTGTAGGCCAGCAGCTTGCCCGGGAACTTCGCATGGATCGCCTCGGCGAACCTGCGTGCGAATTCCAGGTCCGGCTTGCCGGTCTCGCACCACACCAGGTCGGCGTAGGGCGCGTAGGCCAGGCCACGGCTGATCGCCTGGTCCAAGCCATTGCGGGTCTTGTAGAAGCCCTCGACGGTGCGCTCGCCGGTGGTGAACGGGCGGTCGTTGCCGTCGATGTCACTGGTCAGCAGATCCGCGGCCTCGGCATCGGTGCGCGCGACCAGCAGGGTCGGCACGCCCAGCACGTCGGCGGCCAGGCGTGCGGCGTTGAGCTTCTCGATGGCCTCGCGGGTCGGCACCAGCACCTTGCCGCCCATGTGGCCGCACTTCTTCACCGACGCCAGCTGGTCTTCGAAATGCACGCCGGCGGCGCCGGCCTCGATCATCGCCTTCATCAGTTCGAAGGCGTTGAGTACGCCGCCGAAACCGGCTTCGGCGTCGGCCACGATCGGCTGCAGGAAGTCGATGTCATCCTTGCCTTCGGCGTGGTGCAGCTGATCGGCACGCAGCAGCGTGTTGTTGATGCGCTTGACCACCGCCGGCACCGAATCGGCCGGGTACAGCGACTGGTCCGGATACATCTGACCGGCCAGGTTGGCGTCGGCCGCCACCTGCCAGCCGGACAGGTAGATCGCCTTCAGCCCGGCCTTGACCTGCTGCATGGCCTGGTTGCCGGTCAGCGCACCCAGCGCGTTGACGAACTCGCGCTCATGCAGCGATGCCCACAGCTTCTCCGCACCCAGCCGGGCCAGCGAATGCTCGATGTGGACGGTGCCGCGCAGGCGCACCACGTCGGCGGCGCTGTAGTTGCGCTGGATGCCTTCCCAACGCGGGTTGGTATCCCAGTCGTGCTGGATCTGTTCGGCAGTGGGCAGCTTGCTCATGTCTTTCTCCAGTTCGGTTCGTGCGTGCAACGGGGAGGGAAACGGCGGGTTTGCGGGCAGTCGGTCAGTCGATGCGCGCGTAGGCCGGCAGGGTCAGGAAATCGGTCAGTTCGTCGCTGCGGCTCAGTTCGCCGAGCAGGGCGATGGCCTCGCCGATGCGTGCGCCACCGGGCAGCGCGGCGGTATCGCCCAGCCGTGCCGGCAGCTGCGAGAGGGTGGAATCCAGCAGCGCGAGGTCGATCGCGGTGCCGTCGTCCAGCTGCTGGCCCGGCGTGTGCAGCCACTGCCACAGCTGGCTGCGACTGATCTCGGCGGTGGCCGCATCCTCCATCAGGTGGTGGATCGGCACGCAGCCGTTGCCATCCAGCCAAGCGGCCAGGTAGCGCACGCAGACTTCCACGTTGCCTTCGAAACCGGCGCGGGTGATGGTGCCCGGCGGCCGTGCGATCAGTTCGTCGCGGCCGACGCGCACGTCCTGGCGCAGCACGCTGTGCTGGTTCGCACCGGGCATGTGTTCGTCGAAGATCGCCATCGCCACCGGAATCAGCGCCGGGTGCGCAACCCAGGTGCCGTCATGGCCGGCGGTGACTTCGCGCAGCTTGTCGGCGCGCACGCGGGCCATCGCCTGTTCGTTGGCGGCGGCATCGTTGTTGATCGGAATCTGCGCGGCCATGCCCCCCATCGCATGCGCACCGCGGCGGTGGCAGGTCTGGATCAGCAGTTCCGAATAGGCCTTCAGGAACGGCTGGGTCATGGTCACCTGGCCGCGTTCGGGCAGCACGCGGTCGGCGTGGCGGCGGAAGGTCTTCAGGTACGAGAAGATGTAGTCCCAGCGCCCGCAGTTCAGGCCGACGATGCGGTCACGCAGCGCGTGCAGGATCTCGTCCATCTCGAACACCGCCGGCAGCGTTTCGATCAGCACCGTCACCTTGATCTGGCCATGCGGCAGGCCGAGCATGCCTTCGATGTGCGACAGCGCGGTCTCCCACAGCGCCGCCTCTTCCATGCTCTGCAGCTTGGGCAGGTAGAAGTACGGGCCGCGGTCCTTCGCCTGCAGGGTGCGGGCGTTGTGGAAGGCGAACACCGCCGCGTCGAACAGGCCACCGGCCAGCGGCTGGCCGTCGATGGCCACGTGCTTTTCGTCCAGGTGCCAGCCGCGCGGGCGCACGATCAGCACCGCCTGCTCGTCGTACGGGCGCAGGCTGTAGTGCTTGCCATTTGCAGCGGTGAATTGCAGATCACCGCGCACCGCCGCCGCCAGCGACTGCTGCCCGGCCAGCAGGTTGCGCCAGGTCGGCGAGGTCGAATCCTCGAAGTCGGCCATGAACACCTTGGCGCCGGAGTTCAGCGCGTTGATGACCATCTTCGGGTCGGTCGGGCCGGTGATCTCGACGCGGCGGTCCTGCAGCGCGGCCGGCAGCGGGGCAACGCGCCAGTCGCCGTTGCGGATCGCGGTGGTGTCTTCGCGGAAGTCCGGCAGGCCGCCCTGGTCGAAGAACGCCTGGCGCTCGCGGCGGGCCTGCAGCCGTGCCTGCCGGCCCGGTTCCACCGCACGGTGCAGCGACACCAGCAGGGCCAGCAGCGGCGCCGGCAGCACGGTGTCCTGGCCGGCCACGCGGGTCGCCAGGGCGATGCCGGGGGTAGCCTTGCTGGCAGGGGTGGGAACAGCGGAAGCGACGGCGGACATGGGGCGACTCCAGCGGTGGGGGAACGACTCCACGGTGCCGCTGGGCCGGAGTATTTGGCAAAACAGTTTTTGCAATGCTTTACATAAATTGTGCTAATACTTGTGACGCCATGACCACGCGCCCCTCGCCAAGTCCGCGTTTTTCCTACAAATCCGACCGGTTGAAGCCGCTGCGCGCGTTCTGCCAGACCGTGCGCCTGGGCTCGGTCTCACGGGCGGCTGAGGCACTTTTCGTCAGCCAGCCGGCGATCAGCCTTCAGTTGCAGGCGCTGGAACGGGAGCTGGGGGTGGCGCTGTTCGAGCGCAGCGGGCGCCGCCTGGTGCCCAGCCGCGAGGGCCAGCTGCTGTATGAAATGGCGCAGCCACTGGTGGAAAACCTGGACGGGCTGGAGGCGCGCTTCCGCGACAAGGTGCGCGGCCTGGATGCGGGCGAACTGAACATCGCCGCCAACAGTTCCACCATCCTCTACCTGCTGCCGAAGATCGTCGAACGCTTCCGCCTGCATCACCCGGACGTGCGCCTGACCCTGCACAACGCGATCAGCGCCGACGGCACCGACCTGCTGCGCGAGGATGCCGCCGACCTGGCGATCGGTTCGATGACCGATGTGCCGGCCGACCTGAGCTACGCCCCGGCCTACCGCTTCGAGCAGGTGCTGATCGCACCGCACGATCATCCGCTGGCCAGTGGCGGCGAGCTGGAGCTGGCCGACATCGCGCGCTATCCGCTGGTACTGCCGCCGAAGCGGCAGATCACCTATCGCCTGGTGGACCAGGTGTTCCAGCGCCACCGCATCGCCTACACCGTGGCACTGGAGGTCGGCGGCTGGGAGGTGATCAAGCAGTACGTGGCGATGGGCATGGGCATTTCGATCGTGCCGGCGCTGTGCCTGAACGAGGCCGACCGCGAGCGGTTGGCGGCGCGGTCGATGAAGCGCTGGTTCCCGGAACGCAGTTACGGGGTGATCGTGCGCCGGGGCAAGGCGCTGTCGGCGCAGGCGCGGGCGTTCATCGAGCTGATCCAGCCGGAGTTGTTCAGCCCACGCGATTACGACCAGAGCGGGCATTCGGAGCGGTGAGGGGTGTTCGGCAGGGCTGCGCCCTGCACCTGCCGAATCAACGTCAACGGCAACTGCAACTGCAACTGCAACGTCAAAAGCCGGGCTTCCGTGAGATGGCGGGGTGGGTCCGGTTGCGGGGGACGCTGCAAGTACGTCCCTGTAAGCTCGGTCGCCGCATCCATGCGGCTCACGCCCCCGCAACCGGACCCACCCCGCCTTCGACAGTTGGTTGCTGCTGTTGGTGCCAGCTGCTGTTGGTGGGTGCCGACCGTTGGTCGGCACGGGATCGGATCCCATCTCTGATTCATTTCCGGCTGACGATGAATAAACTGGCCCCATGTCCATCGAACTCCGCCACCTGCGTTACTTCCTCGCTGTTGCCGATACGCTGCACTTCGGCCAGGCGGCGGAGCGGCTGGGCATGTCGCAGCCGCCGCTCAGCCAGCAGATCCGCCAGCTGGAGGACCTGATCGGTGCGCGCCTGTTCGTGCGCAGCCATCGTCGTGTGCAGCTGACGCCTGCGGGCGAGCTGCTGCAGGAACGTGCACGCGCCATCGTGCAGCAGGTGGAAACGGCGGTGGACGAGGTACAGCGCGCGCAGCGCGGTGAGCAGGGTGAACTGCACATCGGCCTGACCCGCGCCACGCCGCTGTCGCCGCAGATTCCGCGTTCGATCCTGCATTACCGCCAGCAGTATCCGCAGGTGCGGCTGCAGCTGAGCGAGATGAACACCCTGCAGCAGATCGACGCGCTGCTCGACGGCTCACTGGACGTGGGCATCATCCGCAAGCGTGCGCTGCCGCCGGAACTGGTGGCGCACAGCCTGTTCGTCGATCCGCTGGCGTTGATCGTGCATGCCGACCATCCTGCCCTGCGCAGACTGTCGAAGCAGGGCACGCTGTCGCTGCGCGACTTCGCGCAGGAGCCATTCGTGGCGTTCCGCCGCAGTGCCGGTGCCGGCATCCATGACCACATGATCGCGTTGTGCGCGGCTGCCGGATTCACGCCGCGCATCGTGCAGGAGGCGGGTGAAGCCTCGACGCTGATCAGCCTGGCCGCCGCAGGCCTGGGCGCCGCGATCCTGCCGTCTTCGTGCGATCACATCCGGGTGGAAGGATCGCGCTTCGTGGCGCTGGCCGATGCCGGTGCCCATTCGGAAGTGCAGCTGGCGTGGCATCGCGAACGGGTAACCCCGTTGATCCGCAATTTCGCCACGCTGCTGCGCGGGGCATTCGCCGATAGAGTCGACTGTTAGTCGACTATCGCGCGCAGCGCGGGGTTTTCGCGATCTGATGGAAGAGCAGTCGACTAACTGTGATCTCTCTGTACGTTGTTCATCCGGGACATCTTTGGAAAATGGTGGTTACCACACCTCTCCAGACCCCAAAGAGCCCGGATGAACCACCATAAAAATGCCCGTTTGACCGTCCATAGT
>NZ_JCAFRS010000013.1:0-93642 GCF_059368435.1 Stenotrophomonas sp. YJH_SMC_54
GATCATGTTCTTGACGTAGTCAGCATGGCCCGGGCAATCGACGTGGGCGTAGTGACGGACCGGGGATTCGTATTCGACGTGCGCGGTCGAGATCGTGATACCACGAGCCTTTTCTTCCGGAGCGGCGTCGATCGAGGAGTAGTCCTTGAACTCGCCACCGAAGCGCTCGGCACCGATCTTGGTCAGTGCGGCGGTCAGCGTGGTCTTGCCGTGGTCGACGTGACCGATGGTGCCGACGTTGACGTGCGGCTTGGTGCGCTCGAACTTACCCTTGGCCATGGCTGCTTATCTCGAATTCGTCTGAGAGGTGATGCTTAAGATGGTGCTCACGAAAGGAATCGAACCTTCGACCTCTTCCTTACCAAGGAAGTGCTCTACCGACTGAGCTACGTGAGCCGAGTTTTGCATTATGACATGAACTCGATAATATTCAAAGTTCATTCAATGGAGCGGGAGACGGGAATCGAACCCGCACCATCAGCTTGGAAGGCTGAGGTTCTACCATTGAACTACTCCCGCGCCGGGAATGTCACAACGTGAAACTGGTGGAGGGAGGTGGATTCGAACCACCGAAGGCGTAAGCCAGCAGATTTACAGTCTGCCCCCGTTGGCCGCTTGGGTATCCCTCCTTACCACCCCATTCCGTTGCCGCCGAAGCGTTGCGGTGTGTGGTGGTGAGCCGCTTATTCTGCTGATGGGACGGGGGGCTGTCAACGCTTTTTTCCATTTTTTTCACACGCTGTCGCAAACCCATTGATACGCAAGGTTATTGCCCGGGAACCGGCAGGGTCTCGTTGGCGAAAATTGCGACATGAGGGACGCCGTCGCCGCCGATCCAGCCCCGATACATGCCCTGGGTGTTGAACGGCGTGGCCATTTTTCCGTCTGCGCCGAGCACGATCGCACCGCCGTCGCCGCCCATCTGCGGAATCGTCTCGTTGATCACGCCCTTGCCGGCCTGCTCCGGGCTCTGCCCCTGGTAGCGCATGCGCGCGCAGATCTCGTGCGCGGCCGCAGTGCGGATGTAGTACTCGCCCCACCCGGTGCCGGACACCGCGCAGCGTGCGTCGGCCCAGGTGCCGGCACCGATGATCGGCGAGTCACCGACCCGGCCGTAACGCTTGTTGGTCATGCCCCCGGTGGAGGTGCCGGCGGCCAGATGCCCCTGCGCGTCCAATGCGACCGCACCAACGGTACCGAAGTGCTTTGCAGTCTCCAGGTCAGCATGCGCCTGGCCGCTGGCCTCTTCCTTCAGCGCGCGCTGCAGCTGCTGCCAGCGCTTCTCTGTACGGAAGTAGGAGGGATCGACCAGAGGAATGCCCTGCTCGGCCGCGAAGGCTTCGGCGCCCTGCCCGACCATCATCACGTGGCGGGATTTCTGCATCACGGTCTGCGCCAGCAGGATCGGGTTGCGCACCCGCTGCACGCCCGCCACCGCGCCCGCCGCCTGGTTCGCGCCATCCATGACCGCCGCATCCAGCTCGTTGTGGCCGTCGTGGGTGAACACCGCGCCCTTGCCGGCGTTGAAGGTGGGATCGTCCTCCAGCACGGTGATCGCGGCGGTGACTGCGGCCAGCGCGGGGCGCCCCGCCGCCAGTTCCGCATGGCCCTTCAGCAGTGCCGCCCGCAGCGCGTCACGTGCGGCCTTTTCCTCGGCCGGCGACAGGTCCTTGCGCTCGACGCCGGCGCCGCCGTGGATGACCAGCAGCGGTGAAGCGGCCGGTGCGGCCTGGGCAAGCATGGGCAGGGACAGCAGCGCAGACAGCGCCAGGCGCAGTTTCATCGGATACGTCTCCAGCAGTAACGGGGAATGGATTGCAGGGTAGTGCCGGCCGCTGGCCGGCGAGGGGCGTATCAGGGAAGGTGGGTTGCCGGCGAGCGGCCGGCACTACCGAAGCGTGAACTCAAGCTCACCGTCGCTGACGTCGGCCACGGCCTGATAGTCGGCCTCGGCCTGGACGTCATCCAGGCGCATGCGGCTGCCGCTGGCGACCACCGTTACCGGCACCGCGCGGAAGCGCAGCGGCTCGCCCTCGACCAGGCGGTCGGCATCGCGGCCAGGGTTGACCACCCAGACCTTGCCCTCGCCGTCAGCACTGTAGACCTGCGCCTGGCCATCAGGCTCCACGCACAGGGCGGTGTCCTCGTCGACGCCGATGCCGACGATGTCGGGGTCGCCACTGTCCTGTGCGGCACGCGCCACGAACACGATCAGGCGACCGAGCCGGTCGCGCTTGTCGAAGTGGGTGTCGGTGACCACGCGCTGCAGGTAGGGCATCTGCAGGAAGCCGCTGTCCATGGTCACCGCGCTGCCCATCGGGTCCGCCAGGGCGCCGGCAGAGGTGATGCTGCCGCCGTCCATCGCGCCGTAGGCATAGCCACCGAGGATGGCGAGCCCCGCACTGGTACCGGCAATCGGCTTGCCAGCGCGCACGTGGGCGTTCAGCGCGCGGTTGAGCGCAGTGCCCTTCCAGAAGCGGATGTAGCGCGACTGGTCACCACCGGCAATGAAGATGGCATCAGCTGCGGCAACCACGCGCAGCACGGCCGGATCGTCGGCGCCGCGGCGGCTGTCGAACACCAGCGTCTGCACTGCGGTGGTACCGCCGATCTCGCGGTACAGGCGGTCCTGCAGCTCATCACTGCCAGAAGCGCGCAGGATCAGCACACGGCCATTGCCAGCCTGCTTCAGCCACCAGTGGAAGGCCTCCGGCACCCATTCGCCACCGCCCATCAGCATCATGGCCGGTGCGCGCGGACCGGGCCGGGGCGCGTCGAGATCGCCGGCTTCGTAGTAGGCGAAGCCCGGGCCCTGCAGGTCCTGCGCAAGGGCGACCAACGGCACGGCCAAGACCAGCAGCGCCAGCCAGGCGAAGGGGGCACGCAGGGTCCGATGGAGGCGTCGCATCTTGATCTCCCTGAACAAAATCGACTTGCAAGCGTTTCCACTCTTTGCCAGATAGGGACCCAGTAGTCAAGGACATGAAAAAGGCGTTAAATGCGCGCGCCCGTTCCGGAAATCTGAATGGGGGACAGGGCCCCTCCTCTGCGGGCCGGCTTCATTTCCGAGAATTCCTCATGCGTAGAAAGGCGATGGCGTGGTCGATCCAGCTGGCGTTGATGGGCGTGGCTGCTTCCGCGGCGGCCCAGGCACCGGCTTCCTCCCCGGTTCAACAACTGGATGCGGTGCAGGTCACCGGTTCGCGCATTCCGCGCGCCCAGGTGGAAGGCCCCGCCCCGATCACGGTGATCGACGCCGAACAGATCCGCTCCAGCGGCTTCACCAGCGTGCCGGACGTGCTGCGTGCAATGACCCAGAACGGCGGTGAGACCCAGAGCCAGCAGTCTTCCAGCGGCGCCGACTTCTCGCCGGGCGCCCAGCAGGTGGACCTGCGCGGCCTGGGCCCGAACCACACGCTGGTGCTGGTCAATGGCCGCCGCATCGCCGACTTCCCGATGCCGTTCAAGGGCCGCAGCAACTTCACCGATGTCTCCAACATCCCGCTGGGGATGATCGAGCGCATCGAAGTGCTGACCGGCAGCGCCTCGGCCATCTACGGCTCGGACGCGATCGCCGGCGTGGTCAACTTCATCCTGAAGAAGAAGGCCGACGGCACCACGATCGACATGCGCATGGGCACCACCAGCGAAGGCGGTGGCGAGTCGTTCGACATGAGCCTGGCCAGCGGCTTCAGCCGCGGCAACTTCAACGCCGTGTACAGCGTCGAGCTGCAGTCGCAGACCCCGCTGTGGGCCTATGAGCGCGACATCCAGGATTCGACCCAGGACGGCCCCACCGAGGGCTCGCGCATCGCCCGCCGCGCTTACCTGCGTACGGACTACAACGACGACTACCTGGATCCGGGCGCGGCCACCTGCGAAGCGCTGGCCGGGCAGAACCAGGGCAGCACCTACCGCGCCTACCGCCCGCGCTACGGTTACTACTGCGGCAGCGACAGCTCGATCGGCTACGGCACCATCCTCAGCAAGCGCCGCGGCGCCAATGGCTACGCCTCGCTGAGCTACGACTTCGACAACGGCCAGCAATGGTTCGCCGATGTGCAGCTGGGCTACCACACGATGTCGCTGATGCGCGACGTCACCAAGTGGGGCCGCATGGACGCCAATGGCGATGAGTCGGGCTACTTCAACAACCAGGCCACCGGCGAGATCGAGTTCTGGCAGCGCCAGTTCTCACCCGAGGAAATGGGGGGCCTGCGCAATGCGATGGTGCGCAGCACGCAGAAGACCTTCAGCGTGACCACCGGCTTCAAGGGCAATCTGGCCGGCAACTGGGACTACGAAGCGGCGCTGAGCCATTCGCAGTACCAGTCGCGGATCAGCTGGGCGCAGATCATCGCCTCCAAGGCGAATGACCTGTTCCTGGGCCCGCAGCTGGGCGTGGACGACGACGGTTTCCCGATCTACAACGCGGCCCCGTCGCGGCTGTACCGGCCGCTGACCCGCGCCGAGTACGATTCGATTGCCGCACGCACCACCTATTCGCCGAAGTCGCGCACCGAGACGGCTGCATTCACGCTGACCAATTCCGCGCTGTTCGGCCTGCCGGGCGGTGATGCCGGGTTCGCCGCGACCGTGGAAGTGGGCCAGCAGGCCTATGCGCTGAATCCCGATCCGCTGGCCACCCAGTACTACTACTACAGCTGGAAGGATTCGGACGGCCAGGGCTCGCGCAACCGCTGGGCGACCGCCGCCGAGCTGCGCATGCCGCTGCACGAGACGGTCAACCTGAGCGTGGCCGGCCGCTACGACCAGTACCGCTATTCCGGCCACACCATCGGCAAGGCGACCTGGAGCGGCGGTCTGGAATGGCGCCCGATCGACACGCTGCTGGTACGCGGTTCGTATGGCACCGCGTTCCGCGCGCCGGACCTGCACTACGTGTTCGCCGGACCGGGCAACGACGAGACCACCGCCGAAGACCTGTACAGCTGCCGCGCCGATGGCGCCAGCGACTGTTCCGACTACGAGCGCAACCTGATCCGCAGCCGCACCGGCAACCGCCAGCTCGACCCGGAAACCAGCACCTCGTGGAGCGCAGGCTTCGTCTGGTCGCCGGCGATCGGCCTGGACCTGTCGGTGGACTGGTTCGACATCGACATGCGCAAGCAGGTGCAGGACATGGATGTGCGCACCCTCCTGGCCAACGAAGCGAACTGCCGGCTCGGCAGTGCCGACATCAATTCGCCGACCTGCGTGGACGCGCTCGACCGCATCACCCGTACCAGCGACGGCCGCCTGTACGGCGTGCGCGTGGCGCCGATCAACGTCGCCCGCGAGTCGACCTCCGGCATCGACGTCGGCCTGCGCTACCGCCTGCAGACCGGTATCGGCGACTTCATCCTCAATGGCACCCACACCTGGGTGAAGAAGCACGATTTCCAGCGCTACCCCGGCGATCCGACCCTGGACCAGTTCGCGGTCAACAGCGGATTCGACATCCCGCGCACCAAGACCAGCCTGAGCGTGACCTGGGAGAAGGACGCGTGGTCGGCCACGGTCTACGGTTCGCGCCTGGGCAAGCTGCCGACCTCGGACAACTACGACCAGTCGTTCGACTGGGAAAGCGGTGACAGCCCCTACGTGAAGGCGACCTACCGCTACAACGCCTCGGTGCAGTATCGCTTCGACGACCATTCGCGCCTGTCGCTGTCGGTGGTCAACGTGTTCAACAAGATGCCGCCGAAGGATGCCACCTACACCGCGTATCCGTACTACGACGTGTCCTGGTTCGACAGCGTCGGCCGTACCATCAACCTGCAGTACACCCACAAGTTCGGTGGCAGCGCGCTGTAAGTGCCTGGCCAATGTCGGTACAGGAGACCCCCGCTTCGGCGGGGGTTCCTTTTTTTTGCCACCTGAACGGTGCCCGCGTGCAGGCTCCGGGCCGGTCGGCCAGCCGGGGATTTTAGGAAACAGCTGATTCCGCGCCGTCCGCGCGGCTTCCTAGCATCGTTGCATGTTCCGCTTCCCCCGCCCTTCGCTGCAGAAGACCGTGCCATCGACCACCGCGTCGGTGCTGTTGCGCTGCCTGACCGTCTGTGTCTTCATCTGCCTGGCCGCCGCGGCCGGGTTCTACCTGCTCACGGCATTCACCGAGGACATCTCGACCCATCGCCGCGAGATGAATGCAGCGGCCTACAGGGCCCAGATCTATTTCGACCAGCGCGAAGCCCTGCTGCGCTACCTGGGCGATTCCGTGCTGGCCGGCAATCCGGATGCGCCTGCCACGGACAGCAAAGGCATGCGCCAGGTGGCGCTGGATGGCCCCGGCGGCCAGCCGGGCCAGCGACTGCTCTTGTCGGCACGTGCCGAGCACACGCTGCAGGCGCTGCAGACGCACCTGCTGCTGGTCGATGCGCGGGGTGCGCACTGGCTGGCCGGCGACGCGGTCGACGTCGACCTGGCACGCCTGCCATCGCTACGTGCACTGCAGACGCGCAACGGCAGCCTCGAGGGCGCTGACCGGGTGTACTGGCTGCGCCCGGGTGACCGTGGCGTCGCACTGGCGCAGCCGGTGCAGTCCGGTCCCCATCCGGCGCAGTGGCTGGTACTGCTGCTTGATACAGATGCAGCGGCGGGCATGATCGATGGCCAGGGCATCGGCGGTTATGCGTTGCTCGACCGTTCTGGGCAGCCTGCATTGTCCAGCCAGGCGCCGCGGCTGGATCGCGCGGGCTGGACAATCCTGCGGGAACGCCAGGACGACAGCTTCGGTACGTTATGGAGCGGCGGCCTGCCGCGCGGCGTAGCGCTGGTGAAAAGTGTCGGCAATGACGGCTGGCGGTTGGTCTACCACCTGCCGCCGCAGCTGCTGCTGGGCGACCTGGCCGTGCCCCTGCTGGTCTGCGTGCTGTTGCTGCTGCTGGCCGGTGTTGCGCTGCGCCTGCTACGGCATCGCGTGGACCTGCAGCTGATCCAGCCGGCCCTGCAGCAGCACCGCCGCCTGCTGGAGAACCTGGACTTCAGTTCGACGGTGATCGACATGGCGCCGGTCGGCATCTGCGTCCTGCGCCGCAACGACCGCGCGCTGCTGCTGTCCAACCAGCTGCTGCGCGACTGGCTCGGCGAGGAAGGCGAACACAGCGACTGGCAGGCGCCATGGCGCGGACATGCCGGCGAGCGCGGGCGCGGACTGGAATTCACCGCCCGCGACGGGCGCCAGCTGCAGGTGCTGCACGCGGCCTGCCGCTACCAGGGCGATGATGTGCTGCTATGCGTCTTCCATGATATTTCCCGACACCGCCAGGCACAGGCCGCACTGTCGTCGGCACGCCAGGCGGCCGATGCGGCCAACCAGGCCAAGAGCGCGTTCCTGGCCACCATGAGCCATGAAATCCGCACTCCGCTGTACGGCGTGCTGGGCACGCTGGAGCTGCTGGGGCACACCTCGCTGGACGCCCGGCAGTCGCAATACCTGCGCACCATCGAGAGTTCCTCGTCGGTCCTGCTGCAGTTGATCAGTGATGTGCTGGATGTGTCCAAGATCGAGTCAGGGCAGCTCAGCCTGGAGCCGGCGGCGTTCTCGCCGCGCGAGCTGACCGAGAGTGTGCTGCGCAGCTTCGCCGCGTCGGCCACCTGCAAGGGCCTGCAGATCCTGGTCTGCACCGATCCGCGCCTGCCGACGCGGGTGCTCGGTGATGCCGACCGCATCCGCCAGGTGCTGGGCAACCTGCTCAGCAACGCGATCAAGTTCACCGAGCATGGCCGGGTGGTGTTGCGCGTGCGCCAGGTACAGCGCGAAGGTGAATCGAGCGTGCTGGCCTGGCAGGTGACCGATACCGGCGTGGGTATTGCTGCGGAGGAACAGGCGCGTCTGTTCGAACCGTTCCGCCAGGTCCGCGGCGCGGCCAGCGCGCAGGGTACCGGCCTGGGCCTGTCCATCAGCGACCGTCTGGTGCGCTTGATGAGCGGCGAGCTGCAGGTGGTGAGCGAGCCGGGCCTGGGCAGCAGCTTCAGCGTCCGCCTGCCATTGCCGGTGCTGGCCGCTGCCGAGGATGGGCCCACATTGCTGCCGGAACCACCGATCCTGGTGCGCGGCCGCGACCGCGAGCTGGTCGACAGTGCCTGTGGCTGGCTGTGTCGCTGGGGTGCCAACGCGCAGCCCCTGCTTGGCGACCCGACGCTGCTGGACCATGACGGCGCGATCCTGATGGATGGTGAAGCAGCCACTCCGCTGGCATGGTCGGGCCCGCGCGTGGTGGCATCGATCGAGGGCGGTGACCAGCCGATCACTGCCGCCGATGGCAGCCTGGTCGTGACCCTGCATGGCATGACCGCGATCGGCAATGCGCTGGCCAACGTGCAGCAGCAACGTGCGGCGCAGCCGGAGACCACGCGCTTGGCACCGCCCGTGCCGCTGGGGCTGCGCGTGCTGGCGGTCGAGGACAACCCGATCAACCGGGTGATCCTGGCTGAGCAGCTGCGCACCCTCGGCTGCGACGTGGAGCTGGCACAGGATGGCATTGAAGCGCTGCAACGGTGCCGCGAGCAGTGCTTCGATCTGGTGGTGACCGACATCAACATGCCGCGCATGGACGGCCACGCGCTGGCCCGCGAGCTGCGCGATGACGGCAACCTGGTACCGGTGATCGGCGCCACCGCCAATGCCACCGCCGAAGAGCGCGAGCGCTGCCTGGCCAGTGGCATGCAGGGCTACCTCAGCAAACCCATCGACATCGCCCGCCTGCGCAAGGCACTCACCGCCCTGCGCCAAGGAGATCCCGCATGACCCAGCGTGTCCTGATCCTGGAAGACCAGCCCTTCCAGCGTGGTTTCCTGGCCAATCTTTTCGGCAGCCGTGCCGGCGTCCAGGTCGATGCCTGCGAAGACGTGGATGCCGCCATCGCACTGTGTGCCTGCCAGCCCTACGACCTGGTGGTCAGTGACCTGCTGATGCCCGGGCAGGACGGCATCCAGTTCATCCAGGCGCTGGCGGCGCAGCCACGCCCACCCCGCCTTGCCGTGGTCAGCGCGGCCCCGCGGCGGATGATGACCTCGGCACGGCTGATGGCCGAATCGCTGGGGCTGGAGGTGATCGGCCTGCTGCCCAAGCCGGTGGCGGCCGCCGACGTGGATGCCCTGTTCGAGGCGCTGGCGCAGGCGCGTCAGGCCACTGGCAAGGCCCCCACGCGCGCGGCGGCTGCACCCGAACCGGATGTTTCGCAGCTGCGCCAGGCCATGGCCGATGGCAGCCTGACGGCCTGGTTCCAACCGAAAAAGTCACTGCAGTCAGGGCGGGTCGTGGCGGCCGAGGCACTGGTGCGCTGGCGCCATCCGCAGCTGGGCGCGCTGGCCGCTGGCAGCTTCCTCCCGGCGATCTGCCGATACGGGCTGGAGGGCGATCTGCTGCGGATGATGCTCAAGGCCAGCATCAGCGCACAGGCACGCTGGCGCAAACAAGGGTTCCGGGTACCGGTATCGATCAACCTGCCCCCTCACCTGCTGGAGCAGTCGGACCTGCCCGACGAACTGCTGGCACTGACCCTGGCCAACGGCGGTACGCCTGGTGAATTGTGCTTTGAGCTGATGGAAAACAGCACCACGCGGCACGTCAGCGACTTCTATGCCGGTGCCTGCCGGCTGCGCATGAAGGGCTTCGGCCTGGCCCAGGATGATTTCGGGCAGGGTCTGAGCTCGGTCCACAATCTGGTCAATACCCCCTTCACCGAGGTCAAGATCGACCGCGCGCTGGTCAGCGGCTGCGCCCGTGACCCGGCCCTGCACCTGACCTTGTCGACGGTGATCGCGCTGGCCAACCAGCTCGGGCTGACCATCGTGGCCGAGGGCGTGGAAAGCGATGCCGACCTGGCCGCGCTGCGCCAGCTCGGCTGCAGCCAGGTGCAGGGTTTCCTGATCTCGCAGGCGCTGCCCTCAGACGAGTTCACCCGCCTGCTGGACGAAGAAGCACCGCAACTGGACGAAAGATCGCGAGCCGCCCTGAGCTGACACGGATTCCACAGCGACTTCACAACATCATCAAGTCGCATTGACGATCCTGTCTGTGCAGTGGCGGCGGACTTTGCGCTGCCGCCACCGGTGCCTCTGTCCGCCCCCACCCTGAGACCCGCCATGCCGGCCGAGGCCGCCCCTGTTCGCCGACTCGCTCGCCGCTCACTGCGCGTCCACGCCCTGCTGATCGGCGTGGTGGTGCTGGCGACCCTGCAGGCCGGACTGCTGCTGTCGGCCGGCTCGCAGCTTTTGAACGAAGAGCGCAGCAAGATCGAGTACCACTTCCGCCGCCTGGACGGCACGCTTCGCGAGCAGGAGCGCTTCCTGCGCCAGTGGCGGCTGCACGATGTCGGCGCTCGAGGACAGCCGGTTGCCGATGCCAGCGTGGAACTGCAACGCGGCCCGTTGTTCGCCAACTTCGCGGCGATCGGGAGCGAGGGAGCCAGTCTTTCGCTACCGAACGAGCTGGGCGATCGTTTCCTGCGCTTCTACGGCACGTTCTGGTCGGCCTCGCACTACCCACCACCGCAATGCCTGCTGGTCGATGGCCAGGGCACGCGCGGGCTGCTGGCACCGGTGCAGATCGGCGTTACCGATGCGAGCCAGAACAGCCCGCATCACCTGCGCCCGGCGATCGCCGACATCCACCGGGTCATGGGCACGCGTCCGGCGCTGCAGCGCGGTGGCATCGTCTGGGTGAGCGTACCGTGGCGCGACCGGCAGACCCGTTTGCTGGCCATCGCGCATGCGCCGCAGGATGCACGCCTGTGGGGCGAGGACGACAAGGATTCACAGGCCGCGCTGGCCTGCCTGCTCGATCCGGGACGTGTCGATGACTACCGGCAGGTGCTGGGTGTTCCGGTGTTCCAGCGGCTGTCGCTGTTCGATACCGATGGCCAGCGCCTGCTGGGCGATGCAGCAGACGCCAGTGACGCTGGCACCTCCTGGAAGGCCGGCCTTGCAGGCCTGCAGTTCCGCATGCGCAGCGAGCGCGGCTGGCTGGCGGTGTACCACGTCAGCTGGCGGCAGGTGTTCCAGCACCCACAGGGGCCCTTGCTCGGCGCGACCGTGGTGGCGCTGCTGCTGGCATTGGGTGGCACGCTGCTGCTGCGCGCGTATCGGCGTTCGGTCATCGAACCACTGCGCAGCAACCACGCGCGCCTGCTGGAAAGCGAGGCCTTCAGCCGCACCATCCTGGACAACGCGCCGATCGGGCTGTGCCTGCTGCGCCGTACCGATGGCAATGTGCTGCTGGACAACACCCTCGCCCGCCGCTGGCTGGGCGAAGACCACCACAGCGGAGGCTGGCATGGCCCTTGGCGGCGCAGCGTGCTGGCCGCTGGAGGCACCACGCTCGGCGATGGGCTGGCCTACACCACGCCCGAAGGCCGCCACCTGCTGGTGACCGCGACGCCGGCGCGCTATCGCGGCGAGCCGGCGGTGCTGTGTCTGTTCATCGATCTCAGCAGCCAGCATGAAGCCGAACAGGTGCTGCAGCAGGCGCGCCGTGCCGCCGACCAGGCCAACCGGGCCAAGAGCCAGTTCCTGGCCACGATGAGCCATGAAATCCGCACGCCGCTGTACGGCGTGCTCGGCACCCTCGAACTGCTCGGACTCACACCACTGGATGCGCGGCAGCAGGACTATCTGGCGACGATCCAGCGTTCGTCCTCGACCCTGATGCAGCTGATCAGCGACATCCTCGACGTCAGCAAGGCAGAGGCCGGGCAACTGAGCCTGGAGCCCAGCCCGTTCGATCCGGTGCGACTGACCGAGGATGCGCTCGACTCGTATGCTGCCGCGGCCGCCAACAAGGGGCTGCGGTTCTACGCCTGCATCGATGCCGACGTGCCACCCTTGGTGTGCGGTGATGCCGCGCGGATCCGCCAGGTCCTCAACAACCTGATCAGCAACGCACTGAAGTTCACCGACAGCGGGCGCGTGGTGGTGCGCGTTTCGGCACGCTGGCAGGAGCAACGCTGCTGGCTGCAGTGGCAGGTCGCCGATACCGGTATCGGCATTGCCAGCGAACACCAGGCGCACCTGTTCGAGCCGTTCTTCCAGGCCAACCCGGGCACCGATGCGATGCGCGGCACCGGCCTAGGGCTGGCCATCTGCGCGCATCTTGTGGCGTTGATGGAAGGCCAGCTGCGTGTGGTCAGCGAGAGCGGCCTGGGCAGCAGCTTCAGCGTCGAACTGCCGCTGCCACCGGCGCCGGCGGATCCGCAGCAATCCCCTGCGCCGCAGCTGCCTGCGGGCCTGCAGGTCCAGGTACGGGGCGGCGTGCGCGAGCTGGTGCAATCGCTGTGCGAACGCCTGCAGCAGCGTGGTGCACAGGCCAGCGTGTACCGGGAAGACAGCACGGCAGACTTGCCATCGCCCACCGTGCTGCTCGACCTGGTCCTTGACGACCCGCTGCCCGGGTGGGCCGGTGGACCGCGTGTGGTCGCCTGCCGCGAAGGCGGCGTGCGCCCCCGGCACATTGATGGCTTCTGGCAGGTTGGCCTGCACCGGTTCGATGCGATCGTGCTCGCGTTGGCCGCGGCCAGTGGCCAGCCGCTGGCGGCGAGCGCCGAAGGGCGCCTGCCGGCGACGCGCCGTTTCGGCCTGCAGGTGCTGGTGGCCGAGGACAACCCGATCAACCAGGCGATCCTGCGCGACCAGCTGGAACAGCTCGGCTGCCGTGCCGTGGTCGCCAGCGATGGCAATGAAGCGCTGGGCTACTGGCAGCAGGGCGCGTTCGCCCTGGTGCTGACCGACCTGAACATGCCCGGGATGGATGGCTATGGCCTGGCGCGCGCCTTGCGGGCGCGCGGTGTCAGCGTGCCGATCCACGGTGCCACCGCCAACGCCGATCCGGCCGAACGCCAACGCTGCCAGGAATCGGGCATGCAGGGCGTGCTGGTCAAGCCGATCACGCTGGAAGCGCTGCAACGCCTGCTGATCCGGATCACCCAGGGCGATGTGGCACTTTCCGCGCCGCCGCAAGGTCCTGTATCCACCGATACGCGCGATGATGATCCGCCGCTGCAGGTTCCCGCAAGAATGCAGGCATTGTTCGTGCAGACCATGCAGGCTGACCTGGACAGCCTGCGCCAGTCGATTGCCACCGCCGATCCCGCGCGCGTGGTGCAGGTACTGCATCGCATCCGCGGCGCACTGGTCATCGTCGGCGCACCTGCGCTGGTGGACAGCGGCCTGCAGATCGAACAGGGCCTCGCAGGCGGCGATGACCTGGTCACCCAGGAGGCTCCGCTTGCCGGCTTCCAGCGACGCCTCGAACAGCTGCTGCATCCGCTGCTCGGCGCGGTATCTCCTTCCTCATCTGACGACCCGAACCCGCCATGACCACACGGATCCTCATCGCCGACGACCACCCGATCGTGCTTGCCGGCATCCGCGACGTACTGGCCGGGGAGCTGGACCTCGAGGTCGTGGGCGAAGCGGCCGACCCGGCGACGCTGATCGAGCTGATGACCCGGACCCGGCCACAGGCGGTGATCACCGACTACAGCATGCCAGGGGGCGACCGCTTCGGGGACGGCATCAAGCTGATCTCGTTCCTGCGCCGCAGCTTCCCGGAGACGCGCCTGCTGGTGCTGACGATGGTGTCCAACCCGTCGTTGGTTGCGGCGATGTATGCCGCTGGTGCCGGCGGCGTGGTGCTCAAGAGCCATGGATTGGGCAGCCTGGTACAGGCCCTGCGCGTGGTGCTGGCCGACCGCGTCTACCGGCCCCCGGGCCTGCTGCCGGTAGCGGCGAGCGAGCCGGCCGATGCCGATGCGGTGCGTGCGCGGCTGTCGCCGCGCGAGCTGGAAGTGATCCGGCTGTTCACCGGCGGCATGAGCGTGGGCGACATTGCACGCCAGCTGCAGCGCAGCGCCAAGACGGTCAGCACGCAGAAGATCAGCGCGATGCGCAAGTTGGGCGTGGACAGTGACCAGGCGCTGATCGAGTACTGCCTGCAGGCCTCGTTGTTCGCCTGAGGTCCACTCCAGGCTGAACCCTGCAGCCCCTGTACAAGGGTCTGCACCGGCTTTAGGAAACGCCTGATTCCATAGGACAGCGCCGATTTCTAGGCTGGACGCATCCCGCCTTGGTGCGCCTGCCGGCAGTAGCTGCGTCGCCCTGGGGGACGGAAGTCCGATGGCGCCTGCAGCTGCCATCGCGTGTGGCTTCCGCAGCGACGCGGCCCTGCCGCGCCAGTTCGCGCAGCCGTGCTGCGCCCTGCCACAGGAAGTCCAACAGAATGTACGCCTCCCCCACACGGTACCGCCGTGCGCCCGGGCGCGCGCGCCTCGCGCCTGCCCCCCTTCTTCCCAGCCTGCTGGCGACCGCCCTGTGGGCGGCGCTGCCGGCCCACGCCGCCGATCTGACCGGACCGCTGAAGGTCATCAATGGCCAGACCCTGCAGCTGGATGCGGGCGATACCCTGCTGCACTCCGTGGGCGGCTTCGCCCTGGACGTGAACGGAGCCGGCAGCACGGCAACGCTCGATGACACGCGCGTCGATGTCACCGGCGGCGGCAGCGCAATCCAGGCCTCCGCAGGTGGCAGTGTTCTTGTACAGGGAGGTCACATACAGCTTGGCAATGGAAGTTCAGGCGTCGGTTATGCGCTCAACGCAACCGGCATCGGCAGTGTCATCCACGCCAGCAACCTGGTCATCAATGCCTATCGCAACAGTTCCGGCTACGGCACGGTCAACGCCACCAACGGCGGCAAGATATGGCTCGATGGCGGCAGTGTAAGCAGCGATGGTCATGCCCTGTATTCCAGCGGACGTGGAAGCGAGCTGCATGTATCGGGTACCACGATCAGCAACGGTGCCGGCCGTGCCATCTATGCCGACGGCGGCGCACTGCTTTCGTTGGAATCACTGGCGATGACGTTCGCGCAGGCAACCAACGGTTCCAGCGGCCGCCTGTCCGCAAGCGGCAGCGGAAGCGTGTTGTCGCTGCGCGACGTGGATGTCATCAATGGCTACTTCGACATTGACAACGGGGGGATCCTCCGCATCACCGGGGGCACCGCCACCGCCAACGGCAGCAGCATCCGACTGATGGGAAACCGGACCAGTCGAACGTTCGCCACAGCGGAAATCACCAATGCCCGCTTTGAAAGCACCGGCGGCTACGGCGTCAACGTCAACAGCTGGGGCAAGTTGACCGCCCAGGGCGCGCACTTCACCGTGCGCGATGGCAGTTCCGGGATCTGGCTGTCCGGTGCCGACTCGCTGGCGGACCTGAGCAACACTGTGATCAGCACCTTTGGTGACAACGGGTATGGCCACGGTGTGGACGTATGGGGTGGCACCGCGACGATCACCGGTGGCAGCATTGATACCCATGGCGATGGCGTCTACGGCCTGCGCGCTTCCGGCAGCAACCCTCCAACGCCCTACTCCCGGATCCGTGCCAGGAATCTCGACATTGCGACCTACGGTGCGGTGTCCGGTGGTGTGTTCCTGGGCGGCAGTACCGCGGACATACAGCTGGACGGCGGCTCGATCACCACCCATGGCGCAGCCTCGTTCGGCATCGTGCAGATGAACACTGCAAAGCTCACTGCGGACGCCCTGCACATCCAGGCGCTGGGAACGAACTCGGGCGCCTATCGTTCCTACATCACCGTATTTGGTCCCTACTGGGATCGGCTGGTGTTCAACGACAGCCAGATCGAGACCCTGGACGGCCCAGCGTTGTGGCTGCAGGGAAGCAACCACGAACTGACACTCAACAATACCGCCGTTGTCGCCCGTCAGGCAGGTGACCTGGTTGGCGGCCGACTGCTGAGGGTCAGCGATACCGTGTTCACTGATGGCAGCTCGGTGGCAACGTCCGAGATCCGCTTCACCGCGGACAACAGCCGCCTGAGCGGCGACGTGGTCGTCGACAGCGCGACTGCGGAGGTGCACATGGTGCTGCGCAACGGTACTCAGTTCAGCGGCGCCCTGCGCAACGACTCCGGTTACCAGGTCGCACAGCTGGCGCTGGATGGCAGCAGCCAGTGGAACGTGCGTGACAGTTCCAGCGTCGGTGCACTCGAACACGCCGGCACCATTGCCTTCGATGCACCGGCGGCGGGCGGTTTCAAGACCGTCACTGTCAGCGGCGACTACGTGGGTAACGGTGGCCACTGGATCTTCAACCGTGCACTGGGGGACGATACCTCGCTCGGCGATCAGCTGGTGATCAGCGGCAACAGCAGCGGCACCGCCAGCGTGAGCGTGCGCAATGCCGGCGGCGCCGGTGCACTGACCCAGGAGGGCATCCGCCTGATCACCGTAGGTGGCCAGTCCGATGCTCAGTTCGGCCTGCAGGGCCGCGCGGTTGCCGGTGCCTACGACTACTTCCTGTTCAAGGGCGGCGTGTCGACCCCGGATGATGGCAACTGGTACCTGCGTTCGGAATACGTCGATCCTGTCGATCCAGTGGATCCAGTGGATCCAGTGGACCCCGTCGATCCCGTCGATCCCGTCGATCCCGTCGATCCCGTCGATCCCGTCGATCCCGTCGATCCCGTCGATCCTGTCGATCCTGTCGATCCTGTCGATCCTGTCGATCCTGTCGATCCTGTCGATCCCGTCGATCCCGTCGATCCGGTAGATCCAGTTGACCCGACACGTCCGAAGGTGGAACGCCCGGAACCGGCGGCCTACCTGGCCAACCGCAGCGCCGCGCTGGGCATGTTCCGGCACAGCCTGCACGACCGCGCCGGTGATCCCGCCGCCGAAGCGGGCGTCAGCGGCGATGCCGTGGCCTGGATGCACCTTCGCAGCGCGCAGCCCGACAGCCACGACCGCAACCGCCAGGTCCAGGTCGATGGGCAGATCAGCAGCGTGCTGGTCGGCGTCGGCCGCCGTTTCGAGGTGGGTGGCAAGGGCGAACTGCAGGCAGGTGCGATGCTCGGTCACGGCCGTGCGCGCAATGACAGCCGATCGCAGGTGACCGGCTACGCCGCGCGGGGCGTGGTCACCGGCACCAGCGTGGGCGCCTATGCCACCTGGCTGCAGGATGCACGCATGCAGGGCGGCGCCTATGTGGACGGTTGGCTGCAGTACGGCCGCTTCCGCAACAGCGTGCAGGGCGAAGGCCTGCAGAAGGAGCGCTATGACGCCCGCAACTGGAGTGCGTCGGCCGAAGCCGGCTATGTGCTTCCCCTGCGGCGCACCGCGCAGCGCGGCATCTACCTGGAACCGCAGCTGCAGGTGGTTCACAGCCGCTATGACAGCGACCGCGTGGTCGAGGCCAACGGCACGGTGGTCGAGGACCGCGGCGGTAGCGAGACCAGCAGCCGCCTCGGCCTGCGCCTGTACAGCCGCGGGTTGAGCCCGGCGCAGGGCCAGGTGCACCCGTACGTGGCGGTGAACTGGTGGTCCGGCGGCAATGGCGCAGGCCTGGCGATGGACGGCGAGCGCCTGCAGCGGCAGCTGCCGCGCGACATCTACGAAGCCAAGGCCGGTGTGCAGGTGAATCTGTCCGGCGGTTGGCGAGGCTGGGGTGAATTGAGCCGGCAGAGCGGTGGCATGGGCTTCCGCGATATCAGTGCGCAGATGGGCGTGTCGTACACCTGGTGATGCGGGAAGTGCCCGGCAAGGGAGTGCCGGGCGCTTTTTCCACATGCCGCGTGGAAAGCGATGGGGGTTAGGTGTGGACAAGTGCCTGCGAACCGCATGGAGCAAGCGTTTCAGGACGTGGCTATTTTTTATCCATGCCTCTTCGCGGTTTTCCACACCCCTCGTGGAGAGTGGTTGGGATTTGATGTGGACAAGTAGGTGGGAGTGTTGCTGCGCAAGCGCTTCGAAGCGTGGTCAAAATTTGTCCACGCTGCACGATCGAGGCAGGTAGCGCCGAGCCCGCGCTCTGCTCACGTCCATCGCAGCCGTGCATCGGCTCGGCGCTGCATCAGGTTCGCCGGTTTTCCACACCCGACGTGGAAAGCGATGGGAGTTTGCTGTGGACAAGTACCGGCGAACATCACACCGCAAGCGTTTCGCAGCGTGGTGTTTTTTTGTCCATCGCCGGAAACGCGAACGCCCCGCACAGGGCGGGGCGTCCGGGGTCGATCCGATGCCGCTGGATCAGACGTTGAAGCGGAAGTGCAGGATGTCGCCTTCCTGCACGCGGTATTCCTTGCCTTCCAGACGCAGGCGACCGGCTTCCTTGGCGCCGGCTTCGCCCTTGTACTTGATGAAGTCGTCATACGCGATGGTTTCGGCGCGGATGAAACCCTTCTCGAAGTCGGTGTGGATGACTGCGGCAGCCTGCGGGGCGGTGGCGCCCTTGCGTACGGTCCACGCGCGGACTTCCTTCACGCCAGCGGTGAAGTAGGTCTGCAGGCCGAGCAGGCTGTAGGCCGCGTTGATCACGCGGTTCAGGCCCGGCTCGCTCAGGCCCAGGTCGGCCAGGAAGGTATCGCGGTCTTCGTCATCGAGCTGGGACAGCTCTTCTTCGATCGCGGCCGACACCGGCACCACCTGCGCGCCTTCGGCGGCAGCATGCGCACGCACGGCTTCCAGGTGCGGGTTGTTCTCGAAGCCGTCTTCCAGCACGTTGGCGATGTACATCACCGGCTTCAGGGTCAGCAGGAACAGGTCGCGCACCAGCGCCTTCTCTTCCTCGTCCAGGCCGACCGAGCGACCGGCCTTGCCGTCCGACAGCGCAGCCTGCAGCTTGGCCAGCACCGGCTTGCGCGCCGCTGCGTCCTTGTCGCCGCCCTTGGCCGCACGCTCGGCACGGTTCAGCGCCTTCTCGACACTGTCCAGGTCAGCCAGCGCCAGCTCGGTGTCGATGGTTTCGATGTCCGAGATCGGATCGACCTTGCCAGCCACGTGCACGATGTCGCCGTGCTCGAAGCAGCGCACCACGTGGGTGATCGCGTCGACTTCGCGGATGTGCGCCAGGAACTTGTTGCCCAGGCCTTCACCGCTGGCGGCACCGGCCACCAGGCCGGCGATGTCGACGAACTCGACCGCGGTCGGGATGACCTTCTGAGGGTTGATGATGCCCGCCAGCTCGTTCAGGCGCGGGTCCGGCACCGGCACGATGCCGACGTTCGGCTCGATGGTGCAGAACGGGAAGTTCGCCGCGGCGATACCCGCCTTGGTCAGCGCATTGAACAGGGTCGACTTGCCGACGTTGGGCAGGCCGACGATGCCGCATTTGATACCCATGGGTGACAGCTCTCTGGGGTGAAAGTGATTGGGGAAACAGCGGCCTGGGCGCTGCTTTTCCAATCATTCTCCGTACCGACCAACGGTCGGTACCTACCGCTTATTTCGGGGTGTGCAGCCGCTTCATCGCTTCGCTGAAATCGCCCTGTACCGCCAGCGGCATCACGTCGATCGCATCGTCGATGGCGCGTGCGATCAGCACGTCGTCCTCCTTGGACGGGCGCCCCAGCACCCAACCCACTACGCGGTCCTTGTGGCCGGGATGGCCGATGCCCACGCGCAGGCGATGGAACTTGCCGTGGCCGAGCAGGCGGATGGTGTCGCGCAGGCCGTTCTGGCCGCCGTGGCCACCGTCGAACTTCAGCCGCGCCACGCCGGGCGCCAGGTCCAGTTCGTCGTGTGCGAGCAGGGTTTCTTCCGGTTCGATCTTCCAGAACCGCTGTGCGGCGGTGACCGACTTGCCGCTGAGGTTCATGAAGGTGGCGGGCTTGAGCAGCCACACCGTCTGCCCGGCGATCTCGACCTTGGCGGTCTCACCGAACAGCTTGCTGTCCACATTCCATCGCGCACCGGCTTTCTCCGCCAGGGCCTCAACGAAATGAAACCCGGCATTGTGCCGGGTCCGGGCGTGTTCCGATCCGGGATTGCCCAGACCGACGATCAGTCGCAGTCCTGCCATGGTTCCTTCCAGTACGGTGCCTGCCCGGAGGCAGGCACCGTAACGGTATTACTCGGCGGCAGCCGCTTCTTCGTCAGCCTCGTCGGCCTTGCCGGCCTTGGCGGTGACGATGGCGTCGTCGTGGTCCTTGCCCAGCGCCAGGGCCGGGATTTCCACGCCCTTCGGCAGCTTGATGTCGGACAGGTACACCACGTCACCGGCCTTCAGCTCGCCCAGGTCGACTTCGATCGACTCCGGCAGGTCCTTCGGCAGGCAGGTGATGGTCACTTCCTTCAGTTCGTGGGTGACCACGACGTCGGCAGCCTTGCCGGCCGGCGAGGTGTCTTCGTTGACGAAGTGCAGCGGGACCGAAGCGGTCAGGGCTTCGTTCTCGTTCACGCGCTGGAAGTCCAGGTGCATGATCAGCTGCTTGTACGGGTGGCGCTGCATGTCACGCAGCAGGACCTTCTGCACTTGGCCATCCAGGTTCAGGTCCAGGATCGAGGCATAGAACCACTCGTTCTGCTGGGCCAGCCAGATTTCGTTGTGGTCCAGGCTGATGGCGACCGGCTCGGCGTTGCCGCCGTACACGATGGCCGGGATCACACCGGCGTGACGCAGGCGGCGGCTCGCACCCTTACGCTGCAGTTCACGCTTGGTGACCTTGATTTCATGGGTCTTCGACATTTTCGACTACTCAGGTTGTTGCCGCGCCCTGCGGCGTGGCGGTTGAAGATGCTTCCGCGACCAGAAGCACCTGGGGTATGTCCCCGCCGTTGCCGGCAGGAACGAAAAACTCAGTCGACGTACAGCGAGCTGACCGACTCGCCGAAGGCGATGCGGCGCATCGTTTCGGCCAGCATTTCCGCCACGCTCAGCTGGCGGATCTTGCTGCACACCCGCGCCGCGTCCTTCAGCGGGATGGTGTCGGTCACCACCAGCTCGTCGAGCTGGGAATTGGTGATGTTGTCCACCGCCGGGCCCGACAGCACCGCGTGGGTGCAGTAGGCAGCGACCTTGAGCGCACCGCGCGCCTTCAGGGCAGCAGCAGCGGCGCACAGGGTGCCGGCGGTGTCGACGATGTCATCGACCATCACGCAGGTCTTGCCTTCGACGTCACCGATGATGTTCATCACGGTGGAGACGTTGGCGCGCGGGCGGCGCTTGTCGATGATCGCCAGGTCGGCGTCATCCAGACGCTTGGCCACCGCACGGGCGCGGACCACGCCGCCCACGTCCGGCGACACAACAATCAGGTTCTCGGTGCCGTAGGCGCGCCAGATGTCGGCCAGCAGCAGCGGGGACGCGTACACGTTGTCCACCGGAATATCGAAGAAGCCCTGGATCTGGTCGGCGTGCAGGTCGACGGTCAGCACGCGATCAGCGCCAGCGGTGCTGAACATCTTCGCCGCCAGCTTGGCGGTGATCGGCACGCGCGAGGAACGCATGCGTCGATCCTGCCGCGAGTAACCGAAGTACGGCACCACGGCGGTGACACTGGCCACCGATGCGCGCTTGAGCGCGTCGATCAGCACCAGCAGTTCCATCAGGTTTTCCGCGCTCGGCGCGCAGGTCGGCTGGATCACGAACACGTCCTGCTTGCGGACGTTCTCTTCGATCTCCACCTGCACTTCACCATCGGAGAAGTGCGAGACCAGCGCCTTGCCCGGGCGAACCCCCAGTTCCTTGCAGATGTTCTGCGCCAGACGTTTGTTGGCGTTGCCGGAAAAGACCAGCAGGTTCGGGGACTCTTGCATCATGATTGTCTCGGGCGGGGACGAGTGGCGGGGATCCGGAGTCGGCAAGGACCCCGATGGACCCTTGCTGCTGACAACACCGCGGTTGTTTCCACGTCCCGCGCGGGCGATGCGCTGGAAGGCGCGGACACAGCCGCTATTGGCAGGGGCGGTAGGATTCGAACCTACGAATGCCAGGATCAAAACCTGGTGCCTTGGGCCTCTTGGCGACGCCCCTGCATTGATAAATCAGTGTTGCTCGAGTGCATCCAGCAGTGGCGAACGCGCAACGCCCGCTGCCACCCTTGCCCGCAACTCCTTCGGCAACTTCGACCGTCCCTGCTCTGCGGCAGACTGCGATGCGAACTCGACGAAACAACCACTTCCCGAACCGGTCAGCCGCGCCGTGCCGATATCGCTCAACGCGGCGAACGCTGCCTCGACGGCAGGCTCACGGCGGCGCAGCACCGGTTCGAACGCGTTCCCGACCAAGGTCCCGGAAGCGAAGTCCTCTATTTTCGCCACTGGGCTGCCGCGCGTCAAATCCGGGTCTGCGAACAGAGCCGGGGTGGGAACATGAACACCCGGTTCAACCACCACATACCAGGCCGGCTCCAGCACGATCGGCTGTAGGCGCTCACCCACCCCTTCGGCCCAGGCATTGCGCCCGCGCACGAACACCGGCACGTCGGCGCCCAGGCGCAGGCCCAGCGCAGCAAGCGCGTCCTCATCCAGACCGGCACGCCAGAGCCGGTTCAGCACCACCAGTACGGTGGCCGCGTCGGACGAACCGCCGCCAAAGCCACCACCTGCAGGAACGTGTTTTTCGACGATGATGTCCGCGCCTTGCACGATATTGGCCGCATCTTTCAGAAGCCGCGCGGCGCGGACCGCCAGGTCATCCGCCTCGGCCACGCCAGCCAGCCCCTCGCCCTGCCGGCGCACCTGGCCGTCTTCACGCAGGTGCAGACCGATGCGGTCGCCCCAGTCCAGCAGGCGGAACACGGTCTGCAGCTCGTGGTAGCCATCGGCACGGCGGCCGGTGATGTGCAGGAACAGGTTCAGCTTGGCCGGGGCCGGCCACCAGGACCAGCCCGTGTCATCGCGCCCGGCACTCATGGGGTGCCCTGCCCCCATTGGTCGACCAGCAGGCGCACCTTGGCGTCCCCATTGCTGGCCTCGATCCGGCGCGGCATCGCCGGGCGCCCGGCCTCGGCCGGGTACCAGTCCAGGTACTGCACCTGCCAGCCCATCTGCTGCATGCGACGCGGCCGGCCTTCACTATCACGCTCGACCTTCTCCGGACCAGCAGCATCACCGGCCACCAGGCCACGGATCCACGCCGGCAGCTGGTTGACCGGGATGTCCCAGCCGGTCGCCTCCAGCAGCAGTTGCTGGGCGTCTTCGCCGTCACGCGGCCCGCCGGCCAGTCCTTCCAGGCGACCGGCTCCGGAATGGGTATCGCCGGTCAGCTTCCAGCTCTGCCGGGTCACCGGCGCGCTCAGCTCGACCACATAGCGGCGTCCTTCCTGCTTCCAGTCGATGCGTCCGCTGCCGCCGTCCTTGCCCTTGCTGACCGCGACCCGGCCCTGGAAAGCCCAGTCCGGCTGTGCCTGCAGCGCGGCCACGCGCGCCGCCTCGGCCTGCGCCGCCTCGGCCGAAACAACCTCGACCACCGCCGGCGCCGGGGTCTTCTGCGTGCCCACGCTGGTACAGGCGGTCAACGCCAGGGCCGCAGTTGCCAACAGCAGCGGCCGGATCAGGGAAACACTCATGGATTGAATTTCTCGCGGGCGCGCAGCAGCGCGCGGTTTTCGGGGTCGAGCTTGGCCGCTTCGTCGAAGAAATGGCGGGCCTCGTCATGCTTGCCCAGCACCCACAACACTTCGCCGACATGGGCGGCGATCTCGGGGTCCTTGGCCAGGGTCCAGGCACGGCGCAGCTGCACCAGTGCTTCTTCCTTGCGACCCAGGCGGTACAGCACCCAGCCATAGCTGTCGACGATGGCAGCGTTGTCCGGTTCGGCCACGCGGGCGCGATCGATCAGCTCCAGCGCTTCCTGCAGGCGACCGGTGCGATCGGCCAGGGTGTAACCCAGCGCGTTCAATGCCGGCACGTTCTCCGGGTCGGTCACCAGGATCTTGCGCAGGTCGGCCTCGGCGCGCGGGATGTCGTCGCGGCGTTCCCAGGTGAGCGCACGGGCGTACAGCAGGCCGTTGTCATCCGGGTAGGCGGCCAGGCCGCGGGCCAGCGCATCCAGCTCCCCGGCACTGTCATCAGCACGCTGGCGCAGTTCGGCTTCCAGCAGGTAGGCATCGCGGCGCACATCGTCGTCGACCACCGCATCGGACTGGATCGCGTGCACTTCATCCAATGCCTGCGGCAGGCGCCCGGCCAGGGCCTGGGCGTTGGCCGCGCGCAGGCGCGCCTCGCTCAGTTCATCGCCACCGGGCACGCTGTGGTACCACTGCACCGCCTCGGGATAACGCTTCAGGTATTCGGCGATCTTGCCCAGCAGCAGGCGCTGCGCCGGGTCCGGCTTGGCCGCCTGCCGCGACAGTTCGTTGTAGAGGTTGGACAGCGCCGCCTTGTCGCCCTGCTTGGCCAGCAGCGAGGCGCGCATGCCCCAGGTCTGCACGTCCTGCGGGCCGAACGCCAGCACGCGCTCGGCGGCGGCGGGCTGGCCGAGGCTGTCGTAGGCAATGGCCACCGCATTGCGCAGTTCAGGGTCCTGTCGGGTCTTCGGCTCCACATCGTGCAGCAACGACAACGCCTTGCCGGTCTCCCCGGCCTGCTGCAGCTGGCTGGCGCGCAGCAGCGCAACGCGCGGCTCCTCGGGGAAGCGCTTGACCACTTCATCGATCATGCGCCGCGCCAGCTCGGGCTTGTCCATGCGCAGGGCAAGGCGTCCGAACTCCTGCCACGCCTCGATCTTCGGCGGAATGGCGTTGGCGTCGACCAGCTCGCCCAGCACCTGCGCCGGCACTGCCGGGTCGCGGCCGCCGCCGATCAGGGCGGCCAGGGCGAACTTCCAGCCACGTTCATCCGGGTCGGCCAGCAAGGCCTGCAGATCGCCACGCGCTGCCTTCACATCGCCCTGGCGCATGGCCAGCGCGGCAGCGGCACTGCGCATGGTCAACGAGCTGGGCGCGCGCTGCTGCCAAAGGGCCAGGCCCTTGGCGGCGCTGGCGTCATCGTTGGCGAGCATGGAAATGCGGGTCGCGCGCTCGGCCAGGCCGGCGTCGCCGTCGGTCTGCTGGGCCGCCTGCAGGTACCAGCGGGCCGCCTCGGCCAGCTTGCCGGCCTGCAGCGCGAACTCACCGGCCATCACCGGTTCCAGCGCCAGTTCCTCAGTGGCCGGGGCCCGTACGGGGGCCTTGGCCGGCACCGCCGCCAGGGCCTGGCTGCAGGCCAGGGACAGCAGCAGAACACTGGGGATGCGAATCAATGCGGGCATCGTCGGCATCGGGGCCTTAAAATGTCGTCCAATGGCCAGCAGCTTATCGCAAGCAACTGAACAATGACCCTGTGGGTGCTCGGACTGAATCACCAGACCGCACCGGTGGAGCTGCGCGAGCGCGCGGCCTTCGCCGGTGAGGCGTTGCCGCGCGCGCTCGGTTCGCTGCGCGATACTCCGCAGATCGCCGAGGCGGTGCTGCTGTCCACCTGCAACCGCACCGAGCTGTATGCCGTGGCCGATTCGGCACAGGCACTGGACCAGTGGCTGCACGCCCAGGCCGGCGACCTGCAGGGCTACCTGTACCAGCATGCCGATGCAGAAGCCGTACGCCACCTGTTCCGGGTCGCCACCGGCCTGGACTCGATGGTGCTGGGCGAACCGCAGATCCTCGGCCAGGTGAAGGACGCATGGTCGACCGCGCGTGACCACGGCCTGCTCGGCCAGCGCCTGGACCGCCTGTTCCAGCAGACCTTCTCGGTGGCCAAGCGTGCGCGCACCGATACCCAGGTCGGCGCCAACCCGGTATCGGTGGCGTCGGCGGCGGTGCGCCTGGCGCAGAACGCGTTCGCGCGGCTGGACGATTCCACCGTGCTGCTGGTCGGTGCCGGCGAGACCATCGAACTGGCTGCACGGCACCTGAGCGAAGGCAAGGTACGCCGGCTGCTGATCGCCAACCGCACCCTCGCCCACGCGCAGGAACTTGCCAGCCGCCATGGTGGCGTAGCCCTGCCGCTGACCGAACTGGACCGCCACCTGGGCGAGGCCGACGTGGTGTTCTCGGCCACCGCTGCGCGCGAACCGGTGATCCACCGCGAGATGGTGGCCAAGGCCCTGCGCGCGCGCCGGCACAAGCCGATGCTGCTGTTCGACCTGGCCGTGCCGCGTGACATCGAGGCGGAGGTCGGCACGCTCAACGACGCCTTCCTCTACACCGTCGACGACCTGGAGCGCGCGGTGGAAGACAACCGCCGCGGACGCCGCGAGGCGGCCGCCGAGGCCGAGGCGATCATCGACCTTCAGGTATCGCGTTTTATCGAGACCCAGCAGGCCAGCGCCCACCAGGCGCCGCTACGACAGCTGCGTGCGTTCGGCGAGGCCACCCGCACTGAACTGCTGGAACGCGCGCGCCAGCAGCTGGCCAACGGCAAGCCGGCCGACGAAGTGCTGGAACTGCTGGCGCACGGCCTGACCAATCGATTGCTGCATCCTCCTACCGCTGCCCTGCGCGCTGCCGCACTGAGCGGCGATGCCGACCTGACCCGCGCCGCCGAGCGCCTGTTCCCGGCTACGCCGGGTTACCGCCACCCACCCGTGAGACCCGATGACGCCGACCCTGCGCCGTAAGCTGGAAGCGCTGGCCGAGCGCCGCGAAGAACTGGAACGCCTGCTCGCCGAACCCGACGTGGTCGCCGACAACACCCGTTTCCGCGACCTTTCGCGCGAATTCGCCCAACTTGAACCGATCGCCATCGCCTTGGCCGATGAATCCCGTGCCAAGGCTGATCTGGCCGCCGCCGAAGGCATGCGCGCCGATCCCGACCTGCGCGAACTGGCCGACGAGGAAATCGCCGCCGCGCAGGCGCGCCTGCTGGAACTGGAGCAGGAACTGGCGCTGCTGCTGGTACCGCGCGACCCGCGCGACGAAGGCAACCTGTTCCTGGAAGTGCGCGCGGGTACCGGCGGCGATGAAGCGGCGATCTTTGCCGGCGACCTGTTCCGCATGTACGCCCGCTACGCCGAGCGCCAGGGCTGGAAGGTCGAGATCGAATCGGACAATCCCGGCGAGCACGGTGGCTACAAGGAAGTGGTGGCACGGGTGGTCGGCCGTGGTGCGTTCTCGCGCCTGAAGTTCGAATCGGGCACGCACCGTGTGCAGCGCGTGCCGGCCACCGAATCGCAGGGCCGCATCCATACCTCGGCGGCCACCGTGGCGATCATCCCGGAGGCCGACGAAGTCGATGACATCGTCATCAACCCGGCCGACCTGAAGGTGGATACGTTCCGCTCCTCCGGCGCCGGTGGCCAGCACGTCAACAAGACCGAGTCGGCGATCCGCATCACCCACGTACCGACCGGCGTGGTGGTGGAATGCCAGACCGAACGCAGCCAGCACGCCAACCGCGACAAGGCGATGAAGCGCCTGAAAGCGCAGCTGCTCGACGCCGAGCGCCAACGCCAGGACGCGGCCCAGGCCGAGTCGAGGCGCCTGCAGGTCGGCAGTGGTGACCGCAGCCAGCGCATCCGCACCTACAACTTCCCGCAGGGGCGCATCACCGACCACCGCGTGGAGGGCCTGACCCTGTACGACCTGCCCAACATCCTGGCCGGTGACCTCGATCCGCTGCTGCAGCGGCTCAGCCACGAACACCAGGTCGACGCCCTGGCCCAGCTGTCGGCGGGCTGAGCACGATGTCGGCCTGGCAGCAGCGACAGCAACTGCAGCAAGCGATCGCCCGCCAGCCCGACGACTTCGTCGCCTGGGTGATGCTGGCCGACGTGGAACTGGAAGCCGGCGACATCGCTGCCGGCGAACAGGCCGCGCGACGTGCGCTGCAGCTGCGCCCGAATCACCCCGAAGCGCTGGCACGGCTGGGCCGCGTGGCGTGGATGGCCGGTGCACATGGCGATGCGGCCAAGCTGCTCGGCCAGGCCTCGGCATTGGCACCGCAGCATCCCGGCATTGCACTGTGGCTGGGCCATGCACTGGAAGATGCCGATGATGCCGAAGGCGCGTCGGCGGCCTATCGACGCGCGCATGGGCTGATGCCGGCCGAGCCGTACATCGCCGCCCAGCGCCTGGCCTGGCAGCGCCGCCTGTGCGATTGGCAGGACCTGGACACGCTGGCGGCACAGGTGCGCGCCGCCGTTGCCAGCGGCCAGGGCGTGGTCGAGCCGTTCGCCTTCCTCAGCGAGGACGCCAGCGCTGCCGAACAGTTGGCCTGCGCGCACACCCGTGCGCTGGCCGTGGCTGCCTCGGTGCGGCCATTGCCGCCGGCAACGGTGCGCCCGCACGGCCCGCTGCGCGTCGGCTTCCTCTCCAATGGGTTCGGCGCACATCCGACCGGATTGCTGACCGTGGCGCTGTTCGAGCAGCTGCGTCGCGACCCCGCACTGCAACTGCATCTGTTCGCACTGAACCGCGACGACGGCAGCCGCATCCGCCAGCGGCTGCAGGCAGCGGCGCAGCTGCATGATGTGGCTGGCCTGCGACATGCCGATACCGCCGCACGCATCCGCGCACAGGGCATCGACCTGCTGTTCGACCTGCGCGGTTGGGGCGGTGGCGGCACGCCGGAAGTGTTGGCAATGCGCCCTGCCCCGCTGCAATTGAACTGGCTGGCCTATCCGGGCACGTCGGGGGCGCCGTGGATGGACGCGGTGGTCGGCGATGCCTTCGCCCTGCCGCCGGCACTGGAGCCGTGCTACAGCGAACGCGTGCTGCGCCTGCCACGAGCCTTCCAGCCGTCAGACAATACGCGCGTGCTGGAGCCTGCGCCGACCCGTGCGGACTGCGGCCTGCCCGCGCAGGGGGTGGTGTTCTGCTGTTTCAACAACAGCTACAAGCTCAACCCGCGCAGCATGGGCCGTGCCTTCGCAGTGCTGCAGGCAGTGCCCGGCAGCGTACTGTGGCTGCTGTCCGGACCGGGCCAGGCCGACGCCCGCCTGCGCACTGCCGCGCAGGCTGCCGGCCTGGACCCGGCGCGCCTGGTGTTCATGGCCAAGCTGCCGCATCCGCAGTACCTGGCCCGTTACCCGCTGGCCGACCTGTTCCTCGACACGCATCCGTACAACGCGCACACCACCGCGTCCGACGCACTATGGGCCGGCTGCCCGGTGCTGACCTGCCCCGGCGACACCTTCGCCGCGCGCGTGGCCGGCAGCCTCAACCACCATCTGGGACTGGCACGGATGAATGTCGCCGACGATGCGGCGTTCATCACCACCGCCAGCGCGCTGGGCAACGACCCTGCAGCACTGGCGGCGTTGCGCGCTGAACTGGCACAGGCGCGCGAGCGCAGCGGGCTGTTCGACATGGACGGGTTTGCCCGCGATCTGTCGACGTTGGTGCAGCAGCTGGCGCGCGAACACGACTGGCTGGGAACAACCGAACCGACGGGGTAATGTCGGCTGGGTAATGTCGGCTGGGTAATGTCGATTGGATGACGTCGACTGGGTAGAGTCGACTGCTGGTCGACTGCCCTCGGCAGGAAGCCGAAAACCCCGCGCTGCGCGCGATAGTCGACTGACCGTCGACTCTACCCGGCGTCGACATCGCCTGGGCAGCCCCTGCGCTACGCTCGGGCTTCCTCCCCGCGTGGTGTGACGATGGCCAAGCTCAAGCGCAAGGACTACGACGAACTGCTGCTGCCGCTGCAGCTGGAACTGACCGCCATGGCGCGCTGGGTGCAGCACAGCGGACAGCGCCTGCTGGTGCTGTTCGAAGGGCGCGACACGGCAGGCAAAGGCGGCGCGATCCAGGCCATCAGCCAGCACCTCAACCCGCGCCAGTGCCGGGTGGTGGCGCTGCCCAAGCCCACCGACCGCGAAGCCACGCAGTGGTACTTCCAGCGCTACGCCTCGCACTTGCCCGCCGCCGGCGAGATCGTTCTGATGGACCGCAGCTGGTACAACCGCGCAGGCGTCGAACGGGTGATGGGCTACTGCAGCGAGACCGAGTACCAGCAGTTCCTGCGCCAGGCGCCGGTGTTCGAACAGCTGCTGGTGGACGACGGCATCCTGCTGTTCAAGTACTGGCTGTGCGTGGACCAGGAGCAGCAGGAGAAGCGCTTCGCCGAGCGCCATCTCGATCCGCTGAAGGGCTGGAAGCTCTCCCCGGTGGACCTGAAATCCCGCAGCAAGTACAGCGCCTACACCGAGGCGCGCGAGGCGATGCTGCGCGCGACCCATCGCGAGGCGGCACCGTGGACGTTGGTGGATTTCAACGACCAGCGGCTGGGCCGGCTGACGCTGGTGCGCAACCTGCTGGACCGGTTGCCGGACACGCGCGTGGATGCACCGTTGCCGGAGCTGCCGAAGCTGAAGGGCAAGCTGCATCGCGAGCACTACGATGTGCTGAAGCCGATCGAGGACTTCCCGGTCGAGGATTAGGGTAGGTCGGCAGGGCCTGCGGCCCTGCACCTGCCGAAGCCAGAGCAACGGCAACAGCAACAGCAACGGCGGGCTTCCTGAGGGATGGCGGGGCGGGTCCGGGTGGGGGGGGCGCTGCAAGTACGTCCATGTAAGCTCGGTCGCGGCTTGCTCGTGTGCGCTGTCCTGCGCACACGGCAAGACCGGGGTTGGGCGTCCTGCCCAACCCGCCCGAGGCGTGCCTCGCGCCCATGCGGCTCACGCTCCCGCACCCGGACCCACCCCGCCTTCGACAGTTCTCCGCGATCTGTCGTTGATCCACACCATGCGTGGATGCTCTTCGAATTCAATTCGAAATATTCGATTTGTCTGGAGAATCATCCACGCATGGCGTGGATCTACCAGACATGAGGAATCTGTCAGAGGTGGGGCGGTGTCGGAGTGCGGGGTGTCAGCCGCATGGATGCGGCTGCCAAGCTTACAGGGACGTACTTGCAGCGTCCCCGCACTCCGACACCGCCCCGCCATCCCACGGATAGCCCGCTGTTGCTGTTGCTTTTGCTGGGGTTGCCGGCCAGCGGCCGGCACTACCGCGGGTGCAGGGCCGCAGGCCCTGCCGCCCAACCCCATTACTTGGCAGCAGCGATCTGCTTTTCGATGTCGGCGGCCGTCACCGGGCCGAGGAAGGTGTGCGCCAGCTTGCCCTGTGGATCCAGCAGGTGCGTCAGCGGCAGGCCGCGCGGAGTGGCGAAATCGGCCGGCGGATCGAACGGGTCCACGATCACGATCGGATAGGTCACCGGATGCTTGGTCAGGAACGACTGCATTTCCGGCACTTCGATGTCCTCGTAGGCCAGGCCGACCACTTCGATGTTGCTGCGCATCGCATGCAGCGCCGACAGCTCGGGCATCTCCTTGCGGCACGGGGCACACCAGGTCGCCCAGAAGTTCACCACCACCCACTTGCCGCGGTGCGCGGCCAGGTCGTAGTCGCTGCCATCCACCGCCTTCATCTTCAGCGTCGGGAACTCGGCGGTGGTGCGCTCGGCCGGGGTTTCCTCGACCGGCGCCGGTGCGGTCGGCGTCGGTGCCTGCGCCGGCGGTTGGCTGCTGGCCGGCGTCGGCTCCTGGGCCGGCTTGCAGGCCGACAGTGCCAGCAGCAGGGCCAGCGGGAGCAGCAACGGGGTCTTGCGGGTCATGGCATGTCTCCAGAGTCGGTATAGATATCGCTGACCTTGCGCTTCAGGCGTTCACGCAGGGGCAGCCGCAGATCATCCAGCGCCGCCAATGCGGCACGGCCCAGGCTGTCGTCGCGATACGGCAGATGCTGCTCGGCTACCGGAATGCGCAACTGGGTACATTCGTAAAGATCGGCCAGGCTCACCTGGTCCAGGTCGCGCGAGAGCAGCCATTCGCCACGTTCATCGCGGCGCAGCAGGCCGATCTCCTGCAGGTTGCAGGCCAGGTCCTGCAGCAGCGAATCGGTCAGCATCGGCTCCAGCCGCAGGATTTCATCATCGGCCAGGCCCTTGCCCTTGGCTCGGGCATGGTGGAAGCGGCCGAGCAGGCGCAGCAGGCCATAGAACTCGTAGCCCTGCGGCAGGCGCAGTTCCACCGGCTGGTAGCGGAAGGCCGCCATCGACGAAGACAACGACGCGCCCAGCAGCACCGCCACCCAGCACAGGTAGATCCACAGCAGCAGGATCGGCACGAAGGCGACCGTGCCATACAGCTTCTGGTAGGACTGGAAGCTGCCCAGGTAGGCGCCGATGCCCCACTTCACCAGCTCCAGGATCACCGCGGCCAGAATGGCGCCAGGCACTGCATGCCGCCACTTCACCGTGTGGTGCGGCACCACCCGGAACATCAGCGTGATGCAGACGAACTCGATCAGGATCGGCGCCAGCCGCAGTGCCAGTTCGGCCAGCCAGCGGCCCTCCTGGGTGCCGAACAGCGGCATCGCGAACACCCGCGCCGACACCGCCAGCGAAGCCGCCGCGAGCATCGCGCCCAGCGTCAGTACAGTCCAGTAGACCAGGAAGCGGGTCAGCTTGGGCCGGGTCGAGCCGACCCGCCAGATCTGGTTGAAGGTTTCTTCAACACTGTTGAGCGTGATCAGCAGCGACACCACCAGCGCGATGAAGCCGGCGGCGGTGAGCTGGCCGGCACTGGCCGAGAACTGCCGCAGGTAGCCCTCGGCCGCGCGCGCGGCATTGGGCACGAAGTTGGAGAAGACGTAATCGCTGAGCTGGTCGCTCCAGCGGTCGAAGACGGGGAAGGCCGAGAGCACGCCGAACACCACGATCGCCAGCGGTACCAACGCGAACACCGTGGTGTAGGCCAGCGCCGCCGCTGCCTGGAACAGGCGGTCGTCGAGGAAGCGATGCCACAGGAAGCGGCCGAAACTGATGGCCCGTGCACGATCCCGCGCGCGCTCCATCCACAGGTTGAGCGTATCCAAAGGTTCCATCGGTGGAAGGGTACCCGATGCGGAATGCTGGCAGGATAGCCATACTGGCGACCACACGACGAGGAGAAGCGGGCACGATGGGCGAGATTCTGGTGCTGTACTACAGCCGGGGCGGTTCGGTGGCACGGCTGGCGCGCCAGATCGCGCGGGGCATCGGCGAAGTGCCGGGCATGAGCGCGCGCCTGCGCACGGTGCCGCCAGTGGCCGCCGTGACCCAGACCGCGCAGCCGCCGGTACCCGACGACGGCGCCCCCTACGTGAGCGTGCAGGACCTGGTGGAATGCCAGGGCCTGCTGCTCGGCAGCCCCACCCGCTTCGGCAACATGGCCGCGCCGGTCAAGCACTTCCTGGATGGACTGGGCGCCGAATGGGTCAATGGCACCCTGTCCGGCAAGCCGGCCGGCGTGTTCACCTCCACCGCCTCGATGCACGGCGGCCAGGAATCGACCCTGCTGTCGATGCAGGTGCCGCTGCTGCACCACGGCTGCGTGATCGTCGGCATCCCGTTCACCGAACCGGCGTTGAGCCACACCACCAGCGGCGGCACGCCCTATGGCGCCAGCCACGTGGCCGGTGCCGCCGACGATCCGCAGCCGACCGACGACGAGGCCGTGCTGGCCCGCGCGCTGGGCCGCCGGGTGGCCGACATCGCGCAGCGGTTGGCCCGATGAGCCGCCCGCCGCGCACGGTCCTGCTGCTGGCCCTGATGGGGCTGGCCGCGCTGTTCGCAGGCTGGTTCATCAATGACAAGCACTGGCTGGCCACCCAGCTGGTGTTCACCGCGCCGCCGCTGGCGCTGGCCTTTGCGCTGCGGCTGGGCTGGCGCAAGGCCGGGTTCTGGGCCTCGGTGCTGGCGCTGGGCTGGTTCAGCCACGGCGTGATGAGCGCCTGGAGCCACCCGGAAACACGCTGGCTGGCGCTGATCGAAATCGCCCTGGCCCTGCTGGTGATCTTCAGCGCCAGCCTGCCGGGGCTGCGCGCCCGCTTCGGCAAGCGACGCTGACGCTGCGCCCGCCGGGCCGTATCATCTGTGTTCCTGGCCCCGCGCCGCTGTACCTGTCCTGGTTTCGCGCATGCACATGATGGAAGAGCTCCTGGTCGTCACCACCGGTGGCACGATCGACAAGATCTACTTCGACGACAAGTCGGACTACCAGATCGGCGACCCCCAGATCGGCATGATCCTGCGCGAGCTGGGCGTGACGTTCCGCTTCAACGTGATTCCGATCCTGCGCAAGGATTCGCTGCACATCAACGACGAAGACCGCGAACTGATCCGCGCCACCATCGCCGCGCAGCCGACCCGCCACGTGCTGGTGACCCACGGCACCGACTCGATGGTGCAGACCGGCAAGGTGCTGGCGACGATCCCGGACAAGACCATCGTGATGACCGGCGCGCTCAGCCCGGCGCGGTTCCGTGGGTCGGATGCGGAGTTCAACATCGGCTGCGCGATCGGTGCGGTGCAGTCGCTGCCGAGCGGCGTATACATCGCCATGAACGGTCGTATCTTCGATCCGCAGCACGTGCGCAAGAACGTGGCCGCCAACCGCTTCGAGTCGGTCTGAGGAACAGCATGCCGACCAAGGTCGGCACGCACCAAAGCGCTGCCCTTGCAAGGCCGGTACCTACCCAAAGAAGAACGCCCCGGCCTGAGCCGGGGCGTGCCCATGGAGAGGGGCTTGGGCTCAGTACTGGGCGTTGAGGGTCAGGCCCGAGAAGGTGCTGTAGGCCTTCACCCGCACATACCAGGTGCCGGCGGCAGGACTGTTGATGGTGCAGGTCTCGCTGTTGCCGCTCAGGTACGGACGGCAGGTGTAGGTGGTATCGGTCGGGGCACTGCCTTGGCGCACATACAGGTCGGCATCACCGCTGCCGCCACTGATCGCGACGCGCAGCTGGGTGCTGCCGGCCGGAACCGCGACGGTGTAGTTCAGCTCGGCACCGGTCGCAGCGCCCAGGCCGGTCACCGGTACGTTGTTCTGCAGCACGTTGCCACCCGGGTTCGGGTTGCCGCCACCATTGATCGCTGCGGCCACGGCGGCATTGGCGTCGATGATGCCGGCGCCGCAACCACCCGAGCAGGCGCCCGGCAGCGGACGTGCCGTGCTCTTGATGATGCTCTCGACCTGCGCCGGGCTCAGCGGGCTCGGAGCGACCGACTGCATCAGCGCGACCACGCCGGCCACGTGCGGCGCCGCCATCGAGGTGCCGTTGTACGACGCGTAGGTCGCGCTGCCCGGCGTGGTGGTGCCGGTGTTGAGGGTGGACAGGATGCTCTGGCCCGGTGCCGAGATGTCGATGCCGGTACCGTAGTTGGAGAAGCTGGCACGTGCACCGGCTGAGGTGGTCGCCGCCACCGCGATCACGTTCGGGCAGTTGGCCGGCACCGACGAGGACACGTTGGTGTTGCTGTTGCCGGCGGCGACCACCACGGTGGTGCCACGGCCGACCGCGCCGTTGATCGCGTTCTGGTAGGTGGTCGAGCAGCTGCCACCGCCGCCCAGCGAGAGGTTGATGACTTCGGCCGGATTGGCGTTGGCCGGTACGCCGCTGACGGTGCCACCGGACGCCCACACGATCGCATCGGCGATGTCGGAGGTGTAGCCGCCGCACTTGCCGAGCACGCGCACCGGCACGACCTTGGCATTGAACGCGGTACCTGCCACGCCGGTACTGTTGTTGGTCACCGCCGCCACGGTGCCGGCAACGTGGGTGCCGTGCCAGCTGGAGTTGGAGGCCGGGATGCCCGAGCCACACTCGTTGGCGCCGTACCAGTCGCCTTCGTCGTTCGGATTGTTGTCGCGGCCGCCGCCATCACGCGCCATCGCGGCGTCGCTGATGAAGTCATAGCCCGGCAGGATGTTGGCGTTGAGATCGGCATGGTTGGTGATGCCGGTATCGATCACGGCCACCACCACGCCGGTGCCGGTGGCCTTGTCCCAGGCCGGCCGGATGTTGATGCCGGCATTTGAGGTGCCGAAGCCCCATTGCTCGCTGAAGCGGGTGTCGTTCGGGGTCAGCGTCGCGCGCATGATCTGGTCGACTTCGACGTATTCCACGTTCGGGTCGGCGGCCAGCTTGCGCATCAGCAGTTCGGATTCGGCCTGGTCGAGCGGACGGTCGGTCTTGACCAGGGTCGGGCCGACGGCCAGCTTGCGGACCTGCTGCAGGCCCAGCGCGCGGCCCTGGCTGCTGGCCAGGCCGGCGGCGGCCGTCTTCAGCGACGAAGCCAGCGCAGTAGTGTTGGCCACGGCGGCGCTGCCGTCGCGGTACTTGACGATGAAGCGCTGGTGCGTCGGCGCGGACTGCAGGCCGCTGAGCTGGACATCACCGGCCAGCGCAGGCGTGGCCAGCAGCAGCGATGACAGAACGGACGCACCAAGGACCACCCACACTCGACGCACACGCGGTTGCGTTACCTGGGACATCGTATTTCCCTTTCTTGTGGTGTGAATGCCGGAATCGGCAGAAGCACCGGCCCGAACCCTGGGCTGGCTTGCATTGGCGAGGTTCGAAGTCCGGTGAGTCAGCGGATCCCCCTAACGATCCGCCGTGCAGATGACGCTAATGGCCGAAACCGGACACCACAAGATTTTCAGCGTCTTTTCAGCAAGATGAAATGTTCGTTCTGAGACTTTTCGGGTCGAGGGTTTGTGAAGGTGAAGGAACCTTCTCGTGTCCTGCACAGACCTGACTGGGCCGTCACGTGTCCTGGAATGACTATGCCGACATCGGCGTTCGCTGATTCGGGGTCAGATCCCTTTTCCCATGGAAAAGGGATCTGACCGCAGGCCCATAACGCAGAAAGCCCGTCACGGGGACGGGCTTTCCGGAAGAGCAGTCGAGCGTGGCTCGACGCTACAGTTCAGCGTGGGCGATCAGCCCAGCTTGACCAGCCAGTTGTGGCGGTCCGGCAGGCGGCCATACTGGATGTCGGTCAGCTCCTTGCGCAGCGACATGGTCACTTCGCCGGCCGGCGCGTTGATGTCGCCCACCGAGAAGCCCTCGCCCTTCAGCTGGCCGATCGGGGTGACCACCGCGGCGGTGCCGCAGGCGAACACTTCGCTGATCGCGCCGGAGGCCACGCCGTCCTTCCACTCGTCGATGCTGACCTTGCGCTCTTCGACCTTCATGCCGCGGTCGCGGGCCAGCTGCAGGATGCTCTCGCGGGTGATGCCCTCGAGGATGCTGCCCGACAGTTCCGGGGTCACCAGAGTGCCGTCCTTGTAGACCAGGAACACGTTCATGCCACCCAGTTCTTCCAGGTACTTGCCTTCGACCGGGTCGAGGAACAGCACCTGCGAGCAGCCCTGTGCCTGCGCCTTCTGCTGCGGCAGCAGCGACGCCGCGTAGTTGCCACCGCACTTGGCGGCACCGGTGCCGCCCTTGGCCGCACGCGCGAATTCGGTGGACAGCCAGATCGACACCGGGGCAACGCCCTTGGCGAAGTACGGGCCGGCCGGGCTGGCGATGACGTAGTAGCCGGCCTTGTGCGCGCCGCGCACGCCGAGGAAGGCTTCGTCGCCGATCATGAACGGGCGGAAGTACAGGCTGGACTCATCGGCCGACGGCACCCAGTCACTGTCGACCGCGATCAGCTGCTTCAGCGATTCGACGAAGATCTCCACCGGCAGTTCCGGCAGCGCCAGGCGCTGCGCCGAACGCTGCAGGCGACGGCCGTTGGCATCCGGACGGAAAGTCCAGATCGAGCCATCGGCATGGCGGTAGGCCTTGATGCCTTCGAAGATTTCCTGGCCGTAGTGCAGCACGGCCGCGGCCGGATCCAGCTGCAGCGGGCCGTAGGCACGCACGTTGGCGTTGTGCCAGCCGGCATCCTTGTCCCAGCGCACTTCCACCATGTGATCGGTGAAGTGCAGGCCGAAGCCCGGCTTCTCCAGGATCTTGGCGCGCTCTTCAGCGCTGCGCGGGTGGTCCGAACGGGTAACGGCGAAGCTGGGGATGGACTGGGACACCGGAGGATTCCTGTTCTGGTTGCGGGTAGTGCCGGGCCCGCGTCACTGCGGGCCCTGGGTCAAAGCATGCCGGTCTCGAGCCGGGCCGCCTCGGACATCATGTGCTGGTTCCACGGCGGGTCGAACACCAGGTCGACGTCGGCCTCGGCCACCGTCGGGATCATTTCAAGCTTGCTGCGCACGTCGTCGACCAGGATGTCGCCCATCCCACAGCCCGGTGCGGTCAGGGTCATCTTCACGTCGATCTCGCGCTGGCCTTCGTCCAGGTGCTTGATCTCGACCTCGTAGACCAGGCCCAGTTCGACGATGTTCACCGGAATTTCCGGGTCGAAGCAGGTGCGCAGCTGCTGCCACACCAGCTGTTCCACCTGTTCATCAGTGGCGTCGGCCGGCAGTTCCAGCGGTGCCGGTGCCTCCTTGCCGATGGCGTCGCCGTCCTTGCCGGCGATGCGGAACAGGTTGCCCTCGACGAACACCGAATAACTGCCGCCCAGCGCCTGGGTGATGTACCCATAGCTGCCGGCGGGCAGGGTCACGGTATCGCCCTGCGGGACCATCACGGCCTCGCAATCGCGCTCGAAGTGGACAGGTTCGCTGCTACGGGAATACATGGGGACCGATATGGGGCCGTGGCCGGGGCCACGCAAGACGGCATTCTAGCCCAGCCGCTCCGGCACCGCCGGTGCACCGCCGCAAACCACAGTATCCTGTGGGTGATCTTCAGGGAGCTTCGATGTCCTCCAATGCCGCGCGTGCCAGGACCGTGACCTGGCTCTGGCCCATCATGCTGTTGCTGGGCCTGGTTGTTGCTCCCCTTGCCTGGATGGTGCTGGCGCTGATGACCGGCCGGCAGGTCGGCTGGATGGCGGTACTGACCGCCCTGGAACTGGTGTTCATGCTGCGCATGGGTACGCTCGGCCCGGGCCGGCTGCGCATCGTGCTGGTCGTGGTGGGCACCCTGCTGGTGGCCGCCGTCGCCAACTGGACCATCGCCAGCGCCTGGATGGGCGGCTCGATCGGGCTGGACCTGTGGGACGCCACGATGCGGATGGGCCCGCACCTGGCCTGGACCCTGATCACCCTGGCCAATGGCGCGGTGGAGTGGCTGTGGCTGGCGCTGGGCCTGGCCGTGGGCGCCTGGCTGGCGCGCTGAGCGCGCCGGTTGCCACGCCCGCCGGGGATATGCAGGTAGATCCACGCATGCGTGGATGGGATGGTAGTGCCGGCCGCTGGCCGGCAAACGCGTGCGGACCAGGGCCCGCACCTACCCGATGCAGCGGCCACGCGTGGATGCGGTAGTGCCGGCCGCTGGCCGGCAAAGGGATCAGAGCCCATTCCTGCGGAAAGGGATCCGACCCCGGTCCTCAATGCCCGCCGTCGAGCGCCTTCAACTCGCTGACCAGCGAGGCTGCCGCTTCGGCACCGTCGCCATACAGCATGCGGGTGTTGTCGGCATAGAACAGCGCATTCTCGATGCCGGCAAAGCCGGTGCCCTTGCCGCGCTTGATCACCACCACGTTGCGCGCGTTGACCACGTCCAGCACCGGCATGCCGTAGATCGGGCTGGCCGGGTCGGTGCGTGCCACCGGATTGACCACGTCGTTGGCACCGATCACCAGCACCACGTCGGTGTTGGCGAACTCCGGGTTGATGTCGTCCATGTCGGCGATCAGGTCGTAGGGCACACCCGCTTCGGCCAGCAGCACGTTCATGTGCCCAGGCATGCGCCCAGCCACCGGGTGGATCGCGAACTTCACCTTCACCCCGCGCTGGCCCAGCCGCTGCGCCAGCTCCCAGATCTTGTGCTGGGCCTGCGCCACCGCCATGCCGTATCCCGGCACGATCACCACGCGTTCGGCGTAGGCCATCATCGCTGCAACGTCCGACGCTTCAATCGGCTTCTGCGCGCCGGTGATCGCCTGCGCTTCGCCACCAGCACCGCCGCCGAAGTTGGAGAACAACACGTTGCGGATCGGCCGGTTCATCGCCTTGGCCATCAACCGGGTCAGCAGGATGCCCGCCGCGCCGACCATCATGCCGGCGATGATCAATGCCTCGTTGCCCAGCACGTAGCCTTCGAACGACACCGCCAGGCCGGTGAAGGCGTTGTACAGCGAGATAACCACCGGCATGTCGGCGCCACCGATCGGCAGCGTCATCAGCACGCCCAGTGCCAGCGCCAGCACGAAGAAGGCGACGATCGCCCAGGTATTGAGCGTGCTGGCCGCGATGATCGCCAGCACCACCACCGCCAGTGCCACCAGCAGGTTCATCACCTGCTGGCCGGGCCAGGTCACGCGCTTGTCCAGGCGCCCATCCAGCTTGGCCCAGGCGATCACCGAGCCGGACAGCGACACCGCACCAATCGCCGCGCCGACCACTGCCAACAGCAGCACCATGCCCGACGGCTGGCGCGCGGCCAGGTCGGCCAGCGCCTGCGCGCTCCAGTGGCTGGTATCGCGGTTGGCAAGGAAGGCGTAGCGCAGCAGTTCCACCGCGCCGATGGCCGCCGCAGAGCCGCCACCCATGCCGTTGTACAGCGCCACCATCTGCGGCATGTCGGTGATGGCAACCTTGCCGGCCGACCACCAGGCCAGGCCGGCGCCCAGCAGCAGCGCCACCAGGATCAGCGGCACGTTGTGCAGTTCGGGCAGGAAGAAGGTCGCCACCGTGGCCAGCAGCATGCCCAGCCCGGCCCAGCGGATGCCGCTGCGCGCGGTCAGCGGCGAGGCCATGCGCTGCAGGCCCAGCAGGAACAGCGTGGCGGCCACCAGGTAGCTGGCCTTGACCAGCCAATCGAGCAGTTCGACGGTGCTGATGTTCAAGCCTGCGGCTCCTTCGGTTCGTCCTTGCCGCCCTTGGGCGCGCTCGGCTTGAACATTTCCAGCATGCGCGCGGTGACCACGTAGCCACCGGCGGCGTTGCCGGCACCGAGCACCACGGCCAGGAAGCCCAGGGCTTTTTCCAGCGGTGTCTGCGCGTGCCCCAGCACCACCATCGCGCCGATCAGCACGATGCCGTGGATGAAGTTGGAACCCGACATCAGCGGGGTATGCAGGATCACCGGCACCCGCGAAATGATCACGTGGCCGGCAATGGCTGCCAGCATGAAGATGTACAGCGCTACGAACCCGTCACTCACTGGCAACGCTCCTGCTCTGTCTTCGTCGTCCCATCATAACCATGGGCTGAACCCGGTGCGCGCCCGGCGTCAACCGAAGCCGCGCTCACGCGTTGTCGATGGTGACCCCGAGCGAGGAACCGTACCCTGTGCTGGTGAGCACCCCCGTCCCCCCGAGCGCCGACACCGATGCCCTGCCGGCATCGCTGGAAGCGTTCCTGGCCAGCGTCGGGCCGCGCGCGTTCCGCTTCGCCGAAGCTGGCCTGCGCCAGCGCGAGGATGCGCTGGACGCGGTGCAGGATGCCCTGCTGCGCATGCTGGACTACGCCGACAAGCCGGCAGCCGAATGGGCGCCGCTGTTCTGGAGCATCCTGCGCCGGCGCGTGATCGACGTGCAGCGCCGGCGCCGCTTCCGCCTGCCGTTCTGGCGCGACAACCAGGACGCGGAAGGCGGCGGGATCGATTGGGCCGATCCCGGCCCGGATCCGGCACAGGCGCATGAACAGCGCCAGCAGTACCAGCAGCTGGTGGACGCGTTGCGCCGCCTGCCCGCCCGCCAGCGCGAGGCCTTCACCCTGCGCGTGCTGCAGGACCTGGACGGGGCCACCACCGCCCGCGCCATGGGCTGCAGCGAAGGCGCGGTAAAAACCCATCTGGCACGCGCCCGGCAGGCGCTGCAGGACTACCTGGAGATCCACCCGTGAACCGCTCCCTGCCTTCCGATGACACCCTGCGCAGCCTGCACGCGCAGTCGCTGCATGCGCTGTCGCCGGCCACACTGGCACGCCTGCGCCAGGCCCGACACGGCGCCAGCGCGACCCGGCACGGGCGCCTGCGCTGGTGGCTGGCCAGCGCCTGTTCACTGGTGGTGGCGCTGGGTATCGGCCTGCAGTTCACTGGCCATGGCACGCTGACGGGCCCCGCGCCGGCACCTGTGCTGGCCTCGGTGGAAGACAACAGCGCGCTCTACGACGAAAATCCCGATCTGTACCTGTGGCTGGGCGATACCGACCTGGCGATGGAGTGAATCATGTCCCGACTGCACACCCTGCCCCTGCTGATGACCCTGTTGCTGCTGCCGGCCCTCCCGGCGCTGGCGCAGAGCGCCGCGCCCGCCCCTGCGGCACGCCCTGCGCGGGCCACGCCGCTGCCGGCCTGGGAACAGTTGAGCGAAGCGCAGCGGGAATCGCTGCTGGCGCCACTGCGCGACCGCTGGAACAGCGCCGATGCCGGCCAGCGCCAGCGCATGCTCTCGCATGGCCAGCGCTGGCAGACGATGAGCCCGGAGGAGCGCGACAAGGCCCGCCGTGGCCTGCGCCGCTTCGAGCACATGAGCCCGGAACAGCGTGAGCAGGCCCGGGCCCTGTTCGGCCAGATGCGGGAACTGCCGCCCGCGCAGCGCGATGCACTGCGCGAGCGCTGGTCGCAGATGACGCCGGAACAACGCAAGGACTGGGTGCGCGACAACCCACCGCCGGCGAAGCCGCGCTGAAACGCCGCGGGGAACGGGGTCAGAGCCCTTTGCTGAGGCAAAGGGATCCGACCCCTGGCAGATTCCGGGAACCAGGGTCAGAGCCCTTTGCCAGAGGCAAAGGGATCTGACCCCATGTCGTTCACGCCTGCCAGCGTGTCTTCGCCAGCAGCTCGTCTTCCCAGTCGAAACCAAGCTGCCCTTCGCGCACGAACAGCGCGACGAAGTTGAGCAGGTTGCGCGCATACATCTCGCTGGCCTGGGTGGCGCCGCGGCTGGCAAGGCCCAGCGGGCCATCGATGGTCACGCCCTGATGCTCGATGCACTGCCCCGGTTGGGTCAGTGCGCAGTTGCCGCCGCTCTCGGCAGCCAGGTCCACGATCACGCTGCCGGTGGCCATGCCCTCCACCATCGCGGCAGTCACGATCGTCGGCGCCGGTCGCCCCGGTACCGCTGCGGTGCAGATCACCACATCCACGCTGCGCAGGTGGTCGGCCAGGCGGCGCTGCTGCTCGGCACGCTCTTCATCGGTCAACGCGCGCGCGTACCCGCCTTCGCCCGCCGCGCTCACCCCCAGGTCGAGGAAGCGCGCGCCCAGCGACTGGATCTGCTCGCGGGTTTCCGGACGCACGTCGAAACCTTCCACCTGTGCACCGAGACGCCGGGCAGTGGCAATGGCCTGCAGCCCCGCCACGCCGGCACCGATCACCAGCACCTTGGCCGGACGCACGGTGCCGGCAGCGGTGGTCAACATCGGGAAGAAACGTGGTGCGCGTTCGGCGGCGATCAGCGCGGCCTTGTAACCGGCCATGCCGGCCTGCGAACTGAGCACGTCCATGGCCTGCGCACGGGTGGTGCGCGGCAGCTGCTGCAGCGGGAACAGGTGCAGGCGGTCATCGGCAGCCAGTGCCGCCAGGCCCGGATCACTGGCCGGGGTCAACAGGCCAACCACGGTGGCACCCGGCTTGAGCTGTTCAAGCACCGCCGCCGGCGGCGCCTGCACGCACAACAGGATGTCGATTTCGGCCCAGCGCCCGGCGTCGAATGCGCGGGCACCGGCGTCGTCATAGGCTGCATCGGTGAAACCTGCGGCCAGACCGGCACCGGCCTCGTACCAGACGGTAATGCCGAGGGCGCCGAGCTTGCGCGCGGTTTCCGGCGTCAGCGCCACGCGCCGTTCGCCCGGCGCGGTCTCCTTGATCCCCAGCAACGCCACGGCCATGCAGGTCCCCGCTGATCGGTGAGTTTTCCCGATCCTAGCAGGCGGCTCCACTCAGTGCAGCGTGGCGCTGCCCGGGTCCAGCCGATCGATCACACCCTGCATCGCGCTGTCGAACGCACCGTCATCCACATGGGCGCGCAGACGTCCCAGCCGCACCATCACCGCCAGTTCCTCCGGCGAGGCCACGCAGAAGCGCACGCCGCGACGGTTGACGAACAGCAGGCGCGAGGAAATCGGGCTGACCCAGGACAGCTTGCCGGCCTGCACCTTGCCGTCCTTGTCGACGAAGTCCAGCCAGTTGCCGATCTCCATGCGACGGAAGCGATCGGCGTCGGCATTGTCGAAATCATCGGCATCGATCTGCCCGCCCAGCTCGACCGCCGGCGATTCGGCCACCGGCGGGGTCGGTAGTGCCACCTGCGGCAGTTCCGGCAGCGCGCGTTGCAGTTCCGGCCGCGATTCGGCAATGCCCTGCAGGGTGTCATGCAGGGCATCGATGGCACCGGTGGCGGCGTCGCCATGCACGCCCACGCTGGCGAACACCTTGGCCAGCACCGGCTGCCAGGCCTGCAGCCACGGCTTGCCGACAATCTGGCGGCGGGCCTCGGCCACTTCCTCCAGCAGCCCGTCGCCCAGGCTCAGCGCTTCGGCCACCGATGCGCCCTCCTCGCCCTCGCGCAGCAGCGCCAGGGTCAGGTGGTGCTGCCATGGCTGGCGCAGGAATTCAGCGATGGCCGGCGGCAGGGTGGCATCACCAATGCGGCGGTCCAGCTCGGCACCGGCACGGGTACGGGCCATTTCCAGCTTTTCCTGGCCACGCTGCGTTTCGGCGGCGCGACGCTCGGCGATTTCCACGCGGCGACGATGCTGCACGAGGAACTCGCGGAATTCTTCTTCCAGGGTCAGGAAGATCGCCAGGTTCTCGTTGAACTCGGCGACCAGGCGCTCGATGATCTCCTCGACCTTGGCCATCAGCATGCGCTCGGCCTGGCTTTCGCCAGTGTTGCCTTCGCAGGCCTCGGCCAGCGAGTTGAGCAGCTTGCGCGCCGGATGGGTCTTCTGCACGAACATGCGGCGGTCGAGCATGGCGACCTTGACGAACGGCACCACCAGGCGGCCGATCAACTCGCGCGAGCGGCCTTCCAGTTCGCGCTCGTCCAGCATCACGTCGAACAGCATGCCCACCAGGTCGATTGCATCCTCGTCCTGCGGGTCCAGCCGGGTCTGGCCCGGGTCGACACCGAGACGGGTGGCGCTGGAAAGCACTTCGCTCTTCAACCGCTGCGCCAACGATTCGCCATCCTCGCCGATCGCTGCACGCAGGGTCGCACTGGGCGTGGCCTGCAGCAGCGACAGCACCGACATCATCTCGCGCTGGCTGAGCGGACGCTGCTGGCCGATCGCCACCTGTGCGGCCGACGTCGCGTCCTCGCGCACGTGGCGGGTCTGCTGCAGCAGTTCGTGCAGCGCCTCCAGCAGCATGCCCTGCTGGCCCGCATGGGCCTCGCCGGTGCCGCTGCCTTCGGCGCCCAGGTGCTGCTGCATGTGGCCACGCCGCTCGGACCAGCGTGCGGCAAAGCGCTGCGCCCAGGCCGGCGCGGCCTGCTCGTCATCACCGAATTCGCCGTCCAGGCCCGAGCCCGGGCGCTGCTCCACCAGGTCATCCAGGCCCGAGGCCATGCGCGGGTCGGGCGCGGCCGATGGCGGACGCCGCGGCGCCCCCATCTGCGACATCACCCCGGCCGCGGCCAGTTGCTCGTCCAGCTTCTCGTAGATGCGACCCACCGGCGCGCGGAGGTCACGCTCGCACAGCTTGATCAGCACCAGGTGCACTTCCGGGGCCAGTTCACAGCCGGCAAAGGCTTCGTGGATGGCCACGCCCAGGTGTTCGGGGCTGATGGGATTATGGTCGGCATCCAGTTCGGCGCCGCCGACCAGACGGCCCAGGCGACGGTCGAGCCGCGCCAGCACCGGCTTGAAGTCACGCAGCAGCACCGTGGCGAAATTGCGCACCGCCAGCCGCGACTCCAGCACGTGCTCGGCCAGCAGGCTCAGGCCATCCTCGGCTGGGCCGGACAGCGTCGATTCGGCCGACATGGGCTCACCACTGGCCAGCGCATCCCAGGCCCGCTGCAGGTGGCCAGAGAAGGCACCGGCAATGTCCTCGCGGCGGCGGCGCAGTTCGCGCATCGCATCCAGGAACAGCAGCTGCGACGAACCGGCATTGCCGGCCCGGTCGAACAGGGCATCGTCGAAGCGCGCCAGTGCCGCGCCAAAGGCCTGGCACAGCGCGGGCAGGACCATGTCCCGGGCACGCTGGAGCTGGGCCGGGTCACGACCCGGCGATCCCATCGGTGTGGGCGCGCTCATCATTCGGGAAGGCTCCCCACCTTCTCTGGTACGACAGACAACGTGGACATCGCGACGACCGGCACACCCCATGTACCGGTACGTCGATGGTAGGCCGGCCAGCCCGTCACGGACAGTGAAACAGTCCTCACTTCAAACCTCATGACCGGCGGCCCGGCAAGGTAGATATCGTAAGCCGTGCAAGGCCTGCGAGGCGAGGGGAAGCGGCCGCCCGTTTCCCGCCAGTGGCATGACGTTCATCACAATTTGGTATTCAAAGGCCAGACGCGACACAGACGGTGTCTTTGACCACCCCGACTATAATCAAACCTTCGTGATGACCGGTTCAGACTCCATGCCCGACCCCGCCGCCCTGCTCGCCCTGGATGCCCGCCGCTCTGTGCCTTCGCGGCAACTGGCCGAGCCCGGCCCGGACCCGGCCACCCTGCAGCGGATGCTGGCTTCGGCAGTGCGCGTGCCCGATCACGGCAAGCGCGTACCGTTCCGCTTCCTGAAGATCGCCGGCGATGCACGTCACACTCTGGGCGACTTCCTGGCCGAGCGCAGCCGCCAACGCGACCCGCATGCGGGCGAGGCCGTGTTCGAGAAGGATCGCCAGCGTTTCAGCCATGCGCCGCTGGTGATCGTGGTGGTGGCCAGCCCGCGCCCGGACCCGAAGGTCCCCGAGCAGGAGCAGCTGATGACCGCCGGCTGCGTCTGCTTCGCCCTGCTGCAGGCCGCACAGGCGCTGGGCTTCGGCGCGCAGTGGCTGACCGCCTGGATGGCCTTCGACCCCGCCGTGCACGCCTACCTGGGCCTGGCCGAGGGCGAAGGCATCGCCGGTTTCATCCATATCGGCACGCCGAAGGCCGCTGTGCCCGAGCGCGAGCGTCCGGACCCTGCCACCCTGCTGCGCGACTGGACGCCTCCGGCATGACCCTGCCGGTACCACCGCCGTCGCTGTACCTGGTCGACGCCAGCATCTATGTGTTCCGCGCGTGGCACTCCCTGCCCGACCAGTTCCAGGACGCGCAGGGCTGGCCGACCAATGCCGTGCACGGCTTCGCCCGCTTCCTGCTGGACCTGCTCGAGCGCGAACGCCCGCGTCACATCGCCATCGCCTTCGACGAAGCGCTGGACAGTGGCTTCCGCCACCGCCTGTACCCCGCCTACAAGGCCAACCGCGACCCGGCGCCGGAGGCGCTCAAGCGCCAGTTCGTGCACTGCAAGGCGCTGTGCGCAGCATTGGGCCTCGCCGTTCTGGCCCACCATGAATACGAGGCTGACGACCTGATCGGAAGCGCCCTGCATGTGCATCGTGGCAGCCACCGCGGCGTGATCATCTCCGCCGACAAGGACCTGTCGCAGCTGCTGCTGGATCACGACGAGCAGTGGGACTACGCACGCAACCAGCGCTGGAACGTGGCCGGAGTGAAGGCGCGGCACGGCGTGCACGCGCACCAGATCGCCGACTACCTGGCGCTGTGCGGCGATGCGGTGGACAACATTCCCGGCATCAGTGGCGTCGGCAGCAAGTCCGCCGCCGTGCTGCTGGCCCATTTCGGCAGCATGGATGCGCTGTACGAACGCCTGGACGAAGTGCCGTTCCTGCGCCTGCGCGGCGCCGCCCAGATGGCGGTGCGCCTGCGCGAGCAGCGCGAGCACGCCCAGCTCTGGCGCCAGCTGACCACCATCGCGCTGGACGCGCCACTGGAAGGCAGCCAGCCCGGCCTGTTGCGCCAGGCGGCCGATCCCGAGCTGCTCGGCGGCCTGTGCCAGACCCTGCGCTTCGGCCCGATGACCCGCCGCCGGCTGTTCGATGCCGCCGGCGTGCCCGATATTCTTCCCACCCACAGCGAGCCCGCATGAGCCAGCGCAACACCGAAGCCCCGCGTGTCGTCTATGAAGGCAAGTACCAGCGCATGCTGGTGCGCGGCACCTGGGAATACAGCGAACGTACCCACGCCGGTGGCCTGGCCGCGATCATCATCGCCGTCACCCCCGAGGACAACGTGCTGTTCGTAGAGCAGTTCCGCGTGCCGCTGCAGGCACCCACCATCGAGATGCCGGCCGGCCTGGTCGGCGACATCCACGCCGGCGAATCGATCGAAGTCTCGGCCGTGCGCGAACTGGAAGAAGAAACCGGCTGGACCGCCGATCACGCCGAAGTGCTGCTGATCGGCCCGACCTCTTCCGGCGCCAGCAGCGAGAAGATCGCTTTCGTGCGCGCTACCGGCCTGCGCCGCGTTGGCGAGGGCGGTGGTGACGACAGCGAAGACATCATCGTGCACGAGATTCCGCGCAGTGAGGCAGCGGCCTGGCTGGTGCAGAAGATGGGCGAAGGCTACGAGCTGGACGCCAAGCTCTGGGCCGGGCTGTGGATGATCGAGCATCACCTGGACGGACGCCCGCGTGGCTGACGCCGACCTGCACGCGCTGCCGGCGCTGCTCGGCGCCGACGACCCGGCGATCCATACGATCCACCGGCCTCAGGGTGCCTCGCCGTACCTGATGCTGGCCGATCATGCCGGCCAGCAGGTGCCGCGTGCCCTCGCAGGCCTGGGCTTGCCGCAGGCCGAACTGGACCGCCATATCGGCTGGGACATCGGCATTGCCGGCACCACCCGCGCACTGGCCGAACGGCTGGATGCCTGGGCCATCGAACAGACCTATTCGCGGCTGCTGATCGACTGCAACCGCCCGCTGGCCTCGCCGACGCTGATTCCGGAGGTGAGCGACCACACCGTGGTGCCGGGCAATGCCGGGCTGTCGGCGGCACAGCGGCAGCAGCGTATCGATGCGATCCACGCGCCCTACCACGCGCGCATCGACGCGGAACTGGATGCGCGCCGAGATGCCGGCCGCCCCACCCTGCTGGTGATGATGCACAGCTTCACTCCGGCGATGAACGGCGCGCAGCGACCGTGGCATGCCGGCGTGCTGTACCACCAGGACACGCGCTTCGCCCATGCCTTGCTGCAGGCACTGCGCGAGGAAGGCGACCTGGTGGTTGGTGACAATGAACCGTATTCGGTGAGCAGCACCAGCGACTACGCAGTGCCGGTGCATGGCGAAGGCCGCGGGCTGGTGCACGTGGAACTGGAAATCCGCCAGGACCTGATTGCCGATGTGGCTGGGCAGCAGGCGTGGGCGGAGCGGCTGGCGCGGATCTTCAGCGCATTGCAGCCGCAGTTGCTGGCGTTCGGTTGAACGCGCGTGGATCCATTCCGGATCGGTAGTGCCGGCCGCTGGCCGGCAACCTCAGGGTAGTTGGATCATTGCATTGCCGGCCAGCGGCCGGCACTACCGCAGGCGTGGCACATCCACCCACGGCAGCGCCTTCAATCATGCATCGCTGACCGGGCAGACGGTGGCGGCCGATTCGACCGGCGCCGGGCGTAGGCCCAGCGCGATCACCACGCCGAGCGCGGCGAACAACGCGGCGCCGTACTGTGCATTGACCATGCCTTGCAGGGCGTCGGCACTGGTTGCGGCCTGCGTGCCGCGCGCGGCGTTGGCCACCATCACCAGCACCGCCAGTCCCAACGCGCCGCCGATCTGCTGGGCGGTGGCCGCCATGCCGGACGCGACGCCTTGCTGCGGACCCGGCACGCCCTGCCCGGCCACGATCCACATCGCTGTCCAGCTCATGCCCTGGCCGATGCTGAGCACCACGATGCCCGGCAGCAGCGGCCAGTAGCTGGCACCGTGCGGCATCGCCAGTGCCACCGCGGCAATGCCGATGGCACCGGCGGCGAAGCCCCAGGCCAGTACCTGCCTTGGCGAACGGCGCCGCAGCATGCGTTCGGCAATACGGATGCCGAAGGTGCACACCAACGTCGGCAGCAGGAAGGCCATGCCGGCCTGCAGCGGGCTCCAGCCATAGCCATCCTGGAAGTAGAGCGCCAGGAAGTAGTACTGCACGCCATAGCTGCTCATGAAGGCGAAGGTCAGGCCGAGTGCCGCGCGCAGGCCCGACAGGCGCAACAGCGAAAACTGCATCAGCGGGTCACGGCTGCGTTTTTCGATCTGTACGAACACCGTCAACAGCACGGCTGAAAGCAGCAGGCAGATCAGCGTGGCCGGTGCCGTCCAGCCCCACTCCGGCCCTTGAACCAGGGTAGTGACCAGCAGGCTGCCGCCGGCGGTGACGGTCAGGCAACCGGCCAGATCGAAGGAGCGGCCGCGCACCCTTGGACCATCGGACGGCAACCACGCACCGGCTGCGACCGCGCACGCCGTGGCCAGCGGCACGATCACCGCCAGCACCGCCGGCCAGCCGAACGCCTGGGTCAGCACGCCACCGAGCAGCGTGCCCAGCGCCAGGCCGACCGCACTGGCCATGCTCCAGATCGCCAGCGCGCGGCTGCGCACCGGGCCTTCGGCGTACAGCGTGTTGATCAGTGCCAGCGTGGCGGGGAACAGCAGGGCCGCACCGACGCCCTGCGCGGCGCGCGCGATGATCAACAAGGTGGCATTCGGCGCCAACGCACCGAGCAGCGACGCCAGTGCGAACAGCAGCATGCCCAGCCGGTAGAAACGGCGACGGCCGATCAGGTCGGCGGCGCGGCCACCCAGCAGCAGGCTGCCACCGAACGCCACGGTGTAGGCACTGACCACCCACTGCAGCTGCTGCGCGTTGATCTGCAGCGCGCGGCCCATGTCATGGAGGGCGACGAAGATGATGGTGGCGTCCAGGGCGATGATCAGCTGCGCGGTGGCCAGCAGGGTCAACGCCCAGCGCGGGTATTTGAGGGGAGGCATCGGCGGTCTGGATCGATGGGGGAGCGCAGTCTCATTGATGCGGGCCAATCAATAAACCCCTGCCCGACCATATCTGTCATGATTTTCGGCATGAATGGATCCTCGTTGGACCTCAATGCCGTGCGCATGCTGGTGCAGGTGGCCGAGGCACGCAGCTTCACCGTCGCTGCCGGGCAGCTGGGCCTGAGCCAGTCCGGCCTGTCGCGCGCGATCGGGCGGCTGGAAGCCACGCTGGGGGTAAAGCTGCTGCAGCGGAACACCCGCAACGTGGCGTTGACCCCGGATGGCCGCCAGTTCGTGGAACAGGTGGCACCGCTGCTGGCCGGCCTGGACGATGCCGAGCGGCAACTGGCCGACCGCCCGTGCACGCCCTCGGGTACGTTGAAGATCAGTGCGCCGTCGATGTTCGGGCGCAAGGTGCTGGTGCCGATGCTGGCGCCATTACTGGAACAGCATCCGCAACTGCAGGTGGAAGCCGTGCTCAGCGACCGCCTGGTCGATCTGGTCGAGGAAGGCTTCGATGCCGCGCTGCGCACCGGCGTCATCGCCGACCAGCGCATCGTCGCGCGGCCATTGCGGCCGCTGCGCTGGGTGACGGTGGCCAGCCCCGCGTATCTGGCCCGCTGTGGCGCACCGGACGATGTGGCCGCGCTGCAGGATCACGCCTGCCTGGCGGTGCGCAACCTGCGCAGTGGCCGGCTGGTGGACTGGCAGTTCCTGCAGGACGGGCAACTGCGCGAGTTCACGCCGCCGACGCGGATGGTGTTCGACAGCGGCGATCCGCTGGTGGAAGCGGCCATCGCCGGCATCGGCATCGTGCAGGTAATGGATTTCGCGGTGGCCGACGCGCTGGCTGACGGCCGCCTGCAACGTGTGCTGCAGCCGTTTGAAGGTCGCAGCCGTGCGCTGTCGCTGATCTACCCACCGTCGCGCCAGCATTCGCCGAAGCTGCAGGTGCTGGCCGACGCGTTGCTGGCCGGGGATTGGTAGCGCCGGCCGCTGGCCGGCGCCTGCAGGAATCCACCCGTTTCAGGTTTGCCGGCCAGCGGCCGACACTACCAGGCTGTGGTCGATCCACGCCATGCGTGGATGAGGGTTGATAGCGCCGCGCATGGCCCGGCGCTACCGGTGCGGCGTTGCCGGCCAGCGGCCGGCACTACCGATCAGGCGAAGCTGTCGGTGGCGCGCACCAGCGCGTCCACGTTCTCGGCCTCGAACGCCGAATGGCCCGAGGCCGGCGTGATTTCCAGCTTCGCCTTCGGCCAGACCTTGGTCAGGTCCCAGGCATTGGCCAGCGGGCAGACCACGTCGTAGCGGCCGTGCACGATCACGCCGGGAATATCGGCGATGCGGTGCGCGTCGCGCAGCAGTTGGTCTTCCACCTCGAAGAAGCCGCCGTTGACGAAGTAGTGGTTCTCGATGCGGGCAAACGCCAGCGCGAAGTGCGGGTCTTCGTGGCTGTTGATGAAGTCATCATCGACATGCAGGAAGCTGGTCGCGCCTTCCCACACCGCCCACGCCTTGGCCGCTTCCAGGCGGGTGGCTTCGTCGTCGCTGGTCAGGCGGCGGTGGAAGGCCGAGATCAGGTCATGGCGCTCCACCGACGGGATCGGCTTGAGGTAGTGCTCCCACGCATCCGGGAACAGGCGGTTGGCGCCTTCCTGGTAGAACCACTCCAGTTCCCAGCGGCGCAGCATGAAGATGCCGCGCAGGACCAGTTCGGTCACGCGCTGCGGATGGGTTTCGGCATAGGCCAGCGCCAGGGTCGAACCCCAGCTGCCACCGAACACCTGCCAGCGATCGACCTTGAGGTGTTCGCGCAGCTTCTCGATATCGGCAACAAGGTCCCAGGTGGTGTTGTCCACCAGGTCGGCGTGCGGGGTGGAACGGCCGGCACCGCGCTGGTCGAACAGGATGATGCGGTACTTGGACGGGTCGTGGAACTGGCGCATCTTGTCGCTGCAGCCACCGCCCGGGCCACCGTGCAGCATCACCACCGGCTTGCCGTCCGGGTTGCCGCACTGTTCGAAGTACAGCGTGTGGCGGTCGTCGACCTTCAGGGTGCCGACGTCGTAGGGTGTGATGGCGGGGTACAGCGTTCGCATGCTTGCAGCTCCAGGGTGATGCCCTGCCGGGGCAGGAGAACCTCCATTCTAGGCCGGACGTCGGCCCAGGGTGATGCGGTCGCGCTGCTCCAGATCCTGCACGGTCTGCACCTCGGCAAACCCCGCCGCGTCGAACAGCGCGCGGATCGCCTCGCCCTGGTCCCAACCGTGCTCGATCAGCAGCCAGCCGCCGGGCAGCAGGTGGGCCTGGCCACCGTCGACGATGCGGCGGATGTCGTCCAGGCCATCCGGACCCGAGGCCAGTGCGGTGGCCGGCTCGAAGCGCAGGTCACCCCGCTCCAGATGCGGATCGTCGCTGGCGATGTACGGCGGGTTGCTGGCAATCAGATCAAAACGCGCGCCCTGCAGCGGTGCATACCAGTCGTGCCCGCCTTCAGCGAAGCGGACGTTGCGCAGATCATGGCGGGCGGCATTGCGCGCGGCCACGGCCAGCGCGCCCGGGCTGGCGTCGGTGGCCAGCACCTGCGCCTGCGGCCGTTCGCTGGCCAGTGCCAGTGCAATCGCACCACTGCCGGTGCCCAGGTCGGCCAGCTGCAGCGACTGGTCTGGCGACAGGCGCTCCAGTGCCAGCTCGACCAGCAGCTCGGTTTCCGGACGCGGGATCAGCGTGGCCGGGTCGACCTCCAGGTCCAGCGTCCAGAATCCGCGACGGCCGGTCAGGTAGGCCACCGGCTCACCGGCCACGCGGCGGGCCAGCAACGCCTCGAAGGCGGCCTGGTCATTGGCGGCCAACGGATCGGTGGCGTGCGCGAACAACCAACTGCGCGGGCGGTCCAGTACATGCAGCAGCAGCAGTTCAGCCTCGTGGCGGGCTTCGATGCCGCCGAGACGGGCACTGGCCTCGGCCACGATCTGGCGCAGGGAGGGTTCGGTTTGGAAGGACATTCCGCAATTGTAGAGCCGTGCCCATGCTCGGCTGCTTCTGGAACAGCGGAACATGGGCTCGGTTCCAGAGATCCGCAGTCGAGCGTGGCTCGACACTACAAAAAGCTGCAATCCGTTCAGGTTCTGCCGGAGGGAATAAGGAGGGGCTATCGGCCCCTTTCCGCGCCTCCGGGAGATTTCCCTTGTCACACAGCCAGTTGCAGGATGGGAGCGGAAAGGTTCAGTGCCTGCTCATGACCGAATGATAGACTCCATCTATCAAATAGATGCAATCAATGGATTGTTCTTATCGCCAGCGAGTCGGTAACCTAGCTCCTGTCGATTCACCCACTCCCCTTCACCAGAGGAAAAACGATGTCCCTGATCAACACCCAGATCCAGCCGTTCGAAGCCAACGCTTACCACAATGGCGAGTTCATCAAGGTTTCCGACGCCAGCCTGAAGGGCCAGTGGTCCGTCCTGATCTTCATGCCGGCCGCCTTCACCTTCAACTGCCCGACCGAGATCGAAGACGCGGCTGACCATTACGCCGAGTTCAAGAAGGCTGGCGCCGAGGTCTACATCGTCACCACCGATACCCACTTCTCGCACAAGGTGTGGCACGAAACCTCGCCGGCCGTCGGCAAGGCCCAGTTCCCGCTGGTCGGCGACCCGACCCACCAGCTGACCAACGCCTTCGGCGTGCACATTCCGGAAGAAGGCCTGGCGCTGCGCGGCACCTTCATCATCAACCCGGAAGGCGTGATCAAGACCCTGGAGATCCACTCCAACGAGATCGCCCGTGACGTTTCCGAGACCCTGCGCAAGCTGAAGGCTGCCCAGTTCACCGCCGCCAACCCGAACCAGGTCTGCCCGGCCAAGTGGAAGGAAGGCGAGAAGACCCTGACCCCGTCGCTGGACCTGGTCGGCAAGATCTAACGCAGTACCGGCCTTCCGTGGCCCCACGCCACGGCGCGCCCTTCGTCCCCATGCCGGTGCCCTACCGGCGTGGGGGTGAACCCAAGACAGCCAACGCTCGCCCGCCTTGGCCAGCCAGCCCCTTCCACGGTCGCTGTCTTGGGTTCACCCCTACCCCCAGCTGGTCCGCTACCTTGTACAGCGGTGCCACGCCCCCTGTTTGCCTGAAGCCAGGAGAAGACCGATGTTGGACGCCAACCTGCAGTCGCAGCTGAAGACCTATCTGGAGCGCGTGACCCGCCCGATCCAGATCACCGCGCACGCCGACGACGGGGCCAAGTCGCAGGAGATGCTGGAACTGCTGCAGACCCTGGAAAGCCTGTCGGACAAGATCTCGCTGCAGGTGCTGCGCGATGGCCAGGGCCGCGTGCCGTCCTTCGACCTGGGCACCCCGGGCCAGGACATCCACCTGACCTTCGCCGGCCTGCCGATGGGCCACGAGTTCACCTCGCTGGTGCTGGCGCTGCTGCAGGTGGGCGGTCATCCGTCCAAGGCCACCGCCGAGCTGATCGAGCAGGTGCAGAACCTGGAAGGCGACTACCGCTTCGAAACCTACTTCTCGCTGTCCTGCCAGAACTGCCCGGACGTGGTGCAGGCGCTGAACCTGGCGGCGGTGCTCAACCCGCGCATCCAGCACGTGGCCATCGACGGTGCCCTGTTCCAGGACGAAGTCGAGAAGCGCGAGATCATGTCGGTGCCGACCGTGTACCTCAACGGCGACGTGTTCGACCAGGGCCGCATGACCCTCGAGCAGATCGTGGCCAAGCTGGACACCAATGCCAGCAAGCGCGATGCCGAGAAGATCGCCGCCAAGGACGCCTTCGACGTGCTGGTGGTGGGCGGTGGCCCGGCCGGTGCTGCAGCGGCGATCTACGCCGCACGCAAGGGCATCCGCACCGGCATCGCCGCCGAGCGTTTCGGTGGCCAGGTGCTGGACACCATGGCGATCGAGAACTTCATTTCGGTGAAGGAGACCGAAGGCCCGAAGCTGGCCACGGCACTGGAACAGCACGTGCGCGAGTACGAGGTGGACATCATGAACCTGCAGCGCGCCAGCGCGCTGGTGCCGGCCGGTGAAGACGGCCTGGTGCAGGTGCAGCTGGAGAATGGCGCAGTGCTGAAGTCGCGTTCGGTGATCCTGTCCACCGGCGCACGCTGGCGGCAGATGAACGTGCCGGGCGAAGACCAGTACCGCAACAAGGGCGTGGCCTATTGCCCGCACTGCGATGGCCCGCTGTTCAAGGGCAAGCGCGTGGCGGTGATCGGCGGCGGCAACTCCGGCGTGGAAGCGGCCATCGATCTGGCCGGCATCGTGTCGCATGTAACCCTGCTGGAGTTCGATTCCAGCCTGCGCGCCGATGAAGTACTGCAGAAGAAGCTGCGCAGCCTGGCCAACGTCACTGTGTTGACCAGCGCCCAGACGACCGAAGTGCTGGGCGACGGCAGCCGTGTCACCGGCCTGGTCTACAAGGACCGCGTCGGCGGCGACGCCCACCGCGTCGAGCTGGAAGGCATCTTCGTACAGATCGGCCTGCTGCCCAACACCGAGTGGCTGAAGGATGTGGTGGCGCTGTCGCCGCGTGGCGAGGTCGTCATCGACGACCGCGGCCAGACCAACCTGCCGGGTGTGTTCGCTGCTGGCGATTGCACGACGGTACCCTACAAGCAGATCATCATTGCCATGGGCGCCGGTTCGACCGCCGCACTGAGCGCGTTCGACCACCTGATCCGCTCGTCGGTGAGCAACAGCAGCGGTGCCGTTGCTGAAGCGGCCTGATCCACCGTTCCCAGATCACCGGGAACATTGTCTGCCTGTCGGGTAACCATGCCGTCAGCCGGTCCGTTACCCCTGGGGTGTAAGGATGAACCTACGTGATCTGAAGTACCTGGTAGCCCTGGCCGACCACAAGCATTTCGGCCGGGCTGCCGCCTCCTGCTTTGTCAGCCAGCCCACGCTGTCCACGCAGATCCGCAAGCTGGAAGAAGAACTGGGCCTGCCGCTGGTGGAACGCGCACCGCGCAAGGTGATGCTGACCCCGGCCGGCCAGGAAGCGGCGGCACGGGCACGGGTGATCGTGTCCGAAGTGGAGCAGCTGAAGGAAGCGGCGCGACGCAGCCGCGACCCGGAAGCCGGGACGGTGCGCCTGGGGATCTTCCCGACCCTCGGTCCGTACCTGCTGCCGCATGTGATCCCACGCATCCGCGAGCGCTTCCCGGAGCTGGAACTGCTGCTGGTCGAGGAAAAGAGCGATGTGCTGCTGGACCGCCTGCGCGAAGGCAAGCTGGACGCCGCGCTGCTGGCGCTGCCGGTAATCGACGACCAGCTGCATGCCGAGTTCCTGTTCGAGGAACCGTTCCTGCTGGCGGTGTCCGGGCGCCACCCGCTGGCCCGGCGCGAACACCTGGATGTGCAGGAACTGGCCACGCAGAAGCTGCTGCTGCTGGAAGATGGCCACTGCCTGCGCGACCAGGCGCTGGAAGTGTGCCGCCTGTTCGGCGCCAACGAGAAGTCCGAGTTCCGCGCCACCAGCCTGGAGACGCTGCGGCAGATGGTTGCCGCCGATGTCGGCATCACCCTGCTGCCCAGCCTGTCGGTGCAGCCGCCGGTGCCGCGCTCGAACAACATCCGCCTGCTCGACTTCACCGGCGAGGGCCGTCCCAGCCGTCGCATCGCCATGATCTGGCGCCGCAGCTCGGCCATGAACGACTTCCTGATGGAACTGGCCGACCAGTTCAAGCGCCTGCCGCAGGCGCTGTTCACCCTTGATGCGGTGAATGCCACCGGCGAAGCGACCGCCCTGCCCGGCCCCGCCCTGAACGGCTGAACCCCCGCAGCACCGGCCTGGAATCGGCAGGAGTCGATTCCGGCCGCATTTGTCCCCACAATACAGACAGGCGGCGCCAGCAGGTGCCGCCTTTTGCATGGCTTTCAACCAAGGAGCTTCACCATGAGTACCGCCAGCGGCCTGCCGCCGTCGATCACCGTTTCCACCTTCGACATGGACCGCCTGGACGCCATGCTCGAATCCCCTGCGCTGAGCCAGACGCCTGCCGCGCTCGCGCTTGCTGAAGAACTCAACCGGGCTACCGTGCTGGCACCGGACCAGATTCCCGAAGGCATCGTCATGATGCATTCGCGCGTGGAGTGCGAAGATGAAGTGTCGGGCGAGAAGCACGTCCTGACCCTGGTCTTCCCCCGCGAAGCCAACGTCGATGAAGGCAAGGTTTCCGTGCTGGCCCCGGTCGGCAGTGCCCTGCTCGGCCTTTCGATCGGCCAGAGCATCGACTGGAACGCGCCCGGCGGCCGCAAGCTGCGCCTGCGCGTGACCGCGGTCCACAACGACCGCCCCTGATTACCGCTGCGCACCGCGCGCGATTCGATCCCCCTGCACCAGGAGCCGTAATGAGTACCCCGTCCAAACTGTCCCAGCTGCGCGAACTGTCCGTGGTCGTTGCCGATACCGGTGACTACGAGGCGATCAAGCGCCTGCAGCCGGTGGACTGCACCACCAATCCGACCCTGGTGAAGAAGGCGCTGGACCTGCCGGTCTACGCCGAGCTGATCGAACGCGAACTGGCCTGGGGCCGCCAGCAGAGTGGCGACCGCGAAGCCGTGGTGCACGCCGTGGCCGACCGCCTGACCATCGGCGTCGGCGCGCTGCTGAGCACGCTGGTGCCGGGCCGCGTGTCCACCGAAGTGGACGCCGACCAGGCCCACGACACCGCTGCCACTGTGGCCAAGGCCCGCCAGTTCATCCAGATGTACGCCGATGCCGGCGTGCCGCGCGAGAAGATCCTGATCAAGATCGCCGCGACCTGGGAAGGCGTGGAAGCCGCGCGCATCCTGCAGGCCGAGGGCATCGACTGCAACCTGACCCTGATCTTCAACCCGACCCAGGCGCTGGCCTGCAGCGAAGCCGGCGCGTTCCTGATCTCGCCGTTCGTCGGTCGTATCCTCGATTGGTACGTGGCCAACGGCCAGACCCCGGCCACCATCGACGAAGACCCGGGCGTGAAGTTCGTGCGTGGCGTGTATGCCGAATTCAAGCGCCGCGGTTCGCCGACGGTGGTGATGGGTGCCTCGTTCCGTTCGACCGCGCAGATCGAAGCGCTGGCCGGCTGCGACCGCCTGACGATTTCGCCGGACCTGCTGGAGAAGCTGGACTCCGACCACGGCGAGCTGCCGCGCAAGCTGGTGGCCGGTGCAGCGGACGGCGCGGCGGTGACCCCGATCGATGCGGCGAAGTTCGCGGCGGACCTGGCGGCCGATCCGATGGCCACCGAGAAGCTGGCGACCGGCATCGAGGCGTTTGCCAAGGATCTGGAAGCACTGCGCGAGCGGATCCGCGCGGCACTGTGATTCCGGCCAACGGCTGAGCCCCTCGTGGCGGGTCGGTAGAGTCGAGCTTGCTCGACTGACTGCTAGAGCAAAAGCCGCGCTGGGTCGGGCGGGTTGGGTTCGCGGGGGACGCCGTGAACCCGTCCATGGGGGCTTGGCCGCGGCATCCATGCCGCGGACACCCCCGCGAACCCAACCCGCCCGCCCTCTGACAATTTCCTGCGGCCGCCCGCCACGGAAGAAAGAAGAGCAACAGTGGGTCGCGCGCTTCGCTTGCTCGGAGCCGAGCATGGCTATGCCGGTCGTCCTGACCGGCACCCTCCGGGCCGTCGCGCAAGCGACGTTGGCAGCGGCTCCTGCCGCTGCCTTCGGCTCTACAGAAAGCACTGCAGAACCAAACAAAAAGGACGCGGCGAACGCCGCGTCCTTTTTGTTTTTCTTCAGTTCGTCAGTAACCAATGCTCTCGCCCACCGTCACCGGAAAACTGTCGAAGGTGGGACGGGTGCAGATGGCGGGACAGTCCACGGCATGGATGCCGTGGCCGAGCCCCCAAGGACGGGTTTACGGCGTGTCCCGCCATCTGCACCCGTCCCGCCAAACTCACAGCAAACCAGAGCCGCTTGGCTTTGGCTTTGGCTTTCAGCCGTTGACGTTGCCCGCCGCAGGCGGACCACCGCGCGTCAGCGCGGCGCCTCCACATCCAACCCGATCGGGCAGCTCACGCCGGTGCCGCCGATGCCGCAGTAGCCGTTCGGATTCTTCGCCAAGTACTGCTGGTGATAGTCCTCGGCGTAGTAGTACGCAGGTGCCGGGTACACGATCTCGGTGGTGATCGGGCCGTAGCCGGCCGCATCCAGCTGCGCCTGGTAGGCCTCGCGGCTGGCCAGCGCGACGGCGTACTGCGCCTCGTCGGTGGCGTGGATCGCCGAGCGGTACTGGGTGCCGGTGTCGTTGCCCTGGCGCATGCCCTGGGTCGGGTCGTGGCTCTCCCAGAACAGCTGCAGCAGGCGCTCCAGGCTCACCACCGCCGGGTCGAACACCACCTGCACCACTTCGGTGTGGCCGGTCAGGCCCGAACAGACCTCTTCATAGGTCGGGTTCGGGGTGATGCCCCCGGCATAGCCCACCGAGGTGCTGTACACGCCCGGTTCGGTCCAGAACTTGCGCTCGGCGCCCCAGAAGCAGCCCAGCGCGAAACGGATCTGCTGCAGGCCGGCAAAACGGTCCTTCAGCGGATGGCTGTTCACGAAGTGCTGGTTGCTGTGCAGCGGCAGCGGCTGGTCACGCCCCGGCAGCGCCTCTTCCGGGCGTGGCAGGCGCTGCTTGAAGGCGCCGATGCCGAGGATGCCCTGGCCAATTCCCAACATGATGCGCTCCTACGCCGGAAGTCCGGCTATGTCGTCTGCATCTGAAATGGGGGCGTCCGGCGCGTGGCCCAAGTCCAGCGCCGCCACGATGTCCTCGGCCTGCGGGCGTGCCGCATCGGGGATTCCCACCCGCAGCACACCGAACAGCGGCAGCTCGCCCATGCCGCCCAGCAGCTGCTCGCCAAACACGAAGGCCGGGATGCCGGCATCTTCCAGCGCGTGCTTGACCAGGTGGGCGTCGAACAGGTTGTCGGCCTTGTACACGATGTGCATGCGGCGGCTCCGTGGGACAGGGTTCCAGCATACGCCCGTGGGCTGAATGGTGGTGGTGACGGCGCATGACCGTTCTGCCGGCCAGCGGCCGGCACTACCCATCCACTTTCCGGTAGCGCCGGCAGCGGGCCGGCGGAATGTGGATCGCCGTGCAGTTGGGTAGTGCCGGCCGCTGGCCGGCATCCCCACACCCCACCGGGCAGCCCTGCCCCGTACGCGCTAGACTGTTGGTCTTTCTGCCCTTTTTCGCCCCAGACTCATGTCCGAGCACACCCCCGCCAGCCCCGAGACCCCCGCCGACAGCCACGAGAAGCGCGATTTCATCCGCCAGATCGTGCGCGAGGACCTGGCCAGCGGAAAGCACCAGGCGATCAAGACCCGCTTCCCGCCGGAGCCGAACGGCTACCTGCACATCGGCCATGCCAAGTCGATCTGCCTGAACTTCGGCATCGCCGGCGAATTCAGCGGCGTCTGCAACCTGCGCTTCGACGACACCAACCCGGCCAAGGAAGACCCGGAATACGTGGCTGCGATCCAGGACGACGTGCGCTGGCTGGGCTTCGAGTGGAACGAGCTGCGCCACGCCTCGGACTACTTCCAGGCCTATTACCTGGCCGCCGAAAAGCTGATCGAGCAGGGCAAGGCCTATGTCTGCGACCTGTCGGCCGAGGAAGTGCGCGCCTACCGCGGCACCCTCACCGAGCCGGGCCGCCCGTCGCCGTGGCGCGACCGCAGCGTCGAGGAAAACCTCGACCTGTTCCGCCGCATGCGCGCCGGTGAGTTCCCGGATGGCGCGCGCACCCTTCGCGCGAAGATCGACATGGCCAGCGGCAACATCAACCTGCGCGATCCGGCGCTGTACCGCATCAAGCACGTCGAGCACCAGAACACCGGCAACGCGTGGCCGATCTACCCGATGTACGACTTCGCCCACGCGCTGGGTGATTCGATCGAGGGCATCACCCACTCGCTGTGCACGCTGGAGTTCGAAGACCACCGCCCGCTGTACGACTGGTGCGTGGACAACGTCGATTTCGCCCATGACGATGCGCTGACCCAGCCGCTGGTCGATGCCGGCCTGCCGCGCGAAGCCGCCAAGCCGCGCCAGATCGAGTTCTCGCGCCTGAACATCAACTACACGGTGATGAGCAAGCGCAAGCTGATGGCGCTGGTCACCGAGCAGCTGGTGGACGGCTGGGAAGACCCGCGCATGCCGACCCTGCAGGGCCTGCGTCGCCGTGGCTACACCCCGGCCGCGATGCGCCTGTTCGCCGAGCGCGTGGGCATCAGCAAGCAGAACTCGCTGATCGACTTCAGCGTGCTGGAAGGCGCGTTGCGCGAAGACCTGGACAGTGCAGCGCCGCGCCGCATGGCAGTGATCGATCCGGTCAAGCTGGTGCTGACCAACCTGCTGGAAGGCCATGAAGAACAGCTGACCTTCAGCAACCACCCGAAGGACGAGAGCTTCGGCAGCCGCGACGTGCCGTTCGCACGCGAAGTGTGGATTGACCGCGAGGACTTCGCCGAAGTGCCGCCGAAGGGCTGGAAGCGCCTGGTGCCGGGTGGCGAAGTGCGCCTGCGCGGCGCCGGCATCATCCGCTGCGACGAAGTGATCAAGGATGCCGGCGGCACCATCACCGAGCTGCGCGGCTGGCTGGATCCGGAATCGCGTCCGGGCATGGAAGGCGCCAACCGCAAGGTCAAGGGCACCATCCACTGGGTCAGCGCCGTGCATGGCGTGCCGGCCGAGATCCGCCTGTACGACCGCCTGTTCTCGGTGCCGAACCCGGATGATGAATCGGAAGGCAAGACCTACCGCGATTACCTCAATCCGGAATCGCGCCGCACCGTCACCGGCTATGTCGAGCCGGCCGCGGCCAGCGCCGCGCCGGAGCAGTCGTTCCAGTTCGAACGTACCGGCTACTTCGTCGCCGACCGCCGCGACCACACCGAAGCCAAGCCGGTGTTCAACCGCAGCGTGACCCTGCGCGATACCTGGTCGGCCTGAGGACCTGCGCGGGCGCCAGCACGGCGCCCGCACGCCATCGACAATGATCACCGCCCTCTCCGTCCTGTTCTGGTTCATCTCGCAGCATCCGCTGCTGACGTTCTTTGCAGCGATGGTGCTGGCCGGGCTGGTCTCGTGGTGGCGGCGCTTTCCGGGCTACGCCATCGTGGTGTTCCCGCTGGCGATGCTCAACATGTTCCTCGGCCACTTCCTCAACGCCACCTTCCTCAACGTGGTGGGCGAGCGTGGTGAAGCGGTGATCGTCAAGGCCGAGCGAACCAGCTCCACGCTCAACGAACAGTACATCTGGCGCTACGAAGGGGTGCTGCGTACCGCCGAGGGCCGCGACGTGGACGTGGTGTTCCACACCAACACCGCTTCGCTGTGGCCGCTGGAAAACGCCATCCGTATCCCGGCGCGCGACCAGCCGTTCGTGGTCAAGTACACGCCGGGCTTCCCACGCAACTTCGTCATCCTCACCAATGAATCCCCGCACGGCGTCGCCCAGGCCCGGGCCAGCGCGCGCGAGCGGGTGGAGGTGGCGGCACGCAAGCTGCATTTCAGCCCGGGTAATGCCGATTTCCGCGCGGACTATCGCCGCGAGCTGGAAAGCTGGCTGCGCGACCACGGCAACGATCCGCAGCAGCAATCCGACGCGCAGCGATATCGCGCCGAACTCGACGCGCTCGACCGCTAGATGCCCAGGCCCTGCCTGGATGTTCCACCCCATCCACCCCACAGGCCTGACATGACCACGACCTCCGCCGCTCTCCTCCCGCTGCTGCAGCAGGTCCTTCAGGACGCGGGCGTCGCCAGCCACGTCGACGGCAACGCGCTGCTGCTGGACAGCGGCCTGCGCCTGACCCCGCATGCAATGGCCGCACACGCGCGCGAAAACGGTGGTTGGCAGACCTCCACCGTCATCGAAAGCCAGCATCCGCAGTTGTTCGCCGATGGCCTGTTCGAGTACCAGCATGCAAATGGTGCCGATGAGCAGGCATCGCTGTTGTCCGGCTTCCAGACCTGGGTGCGGGTAGACCTGGCGACCCTGCAGACCGCGATCGGCGCCCAAGACGCACAGGGCCTGCCGATGATGGGCCTGACCTATCCGGCCGGTGACAATGGCGAGGAACACGAGCGCACTGTAGTGCTGGGGCCGTTGGCGCACTACCGTGCACAGGAAGTGGATGCCTCCACCTGCAGCGAAGACGATCATGGCTCCTGCCCTTGCTGCCTGTTCACCCGCAGCATGGAGGCCTTCGACGAGCTGCTGAAAGCCCGCCAATTCCTCGCCATCCGCCTGTTCGCCTCGCGCGATGCCGACGGCCTGTGCGAGGCCGATTGCCGGGTCAACGGCCACGACTTCGCCGCCGCCCTGCCCCTGCTGCGCGCCTACGCGGCCAGCTGGCCGCAGGCCGGGCTGGAATTCCGCAAGCAGTACGTGGTGATCCGCACCGGCTCGCCAGGCTGACCCACGCCCACACCCGATACAGGCCCGTGCGGCTACACTGCGCGCCGGTTCCCCAAGCAACCGCACTTTTTCCCATCCCACACGAGGCACCCCCGCGATGCTGTACGCGCAAGTCCACCTGACCCTTCCCGCCTGGATCCACGACCAGATCGACCTGGATCGTCGATATCCGGGCGATGAGGCCAAGGTCGCGCTGGCGATCGAGCTGTCGCGGTTGAACGTCGAGCACGCCAGTGGCGGCCCGTTCGGCGCGGTGGTGTTCGGCCCGGACGACAAGGTCATCGCCGCTGGCGTGAACCGGGTGATGCCGCACGCGACCTCGCTGGCGCACGCCGAGAACATGGCCTACATGCTGGCCCAGCAGCGCCTGCAGACCCCGCGCCTGAACGCGGTGCTGTCGCCGGTCACCCTGGCCACCAGTTCGCAGCCATGCTGCCAGTGCTATGGCGCTACCGTGTGGGCCGGCATCGACCGCCTGCTGATCGGTGCCAACTCGGCCGACGTCGAGGAACTGACCCCGTTCGATGAAGGCCCGCTGCCGGCCGACTGGGTCGGCGAGCTCAACAAGCGTGGCATCGAAGTGGTGCAGGGCCTGAACCGCGACGCCGCGCGCAGCGTGCTGCGCGCCTATGGGGAAAGCGATGGCGCCCGTTACTGAGACCGGCATCGGCCTGCTGTGCCTGTGCCGGCAGGGCTTCGAGCCCGAGCTGGCCGGCGAGCTGCAGTTCCGCGCCGGTGAAGCCGGTTTCGCCGGCTACGCGCGCACCCAGCGCAATGATGGCTACGTGCTTTTCATGTGCGACGAAGCCGCCGCGCTGGCGCCGCGCCTGCGCTGGCGCGAGCTGATTTTCGCGCGGCAGAAGCTGGTGGTGCTGGCCGAGCTGCCGCAGCTGGACCCGGCCGACCGCATTACCCCGATGCTCGACGTGCTGGCCGATGCGCCGCGCTTCGGCGACCTGTGGGTGGAACACCCGGACTCGGACGCCGGCAAGCCGCTGTCCGGGTTGGCCCGCGCCTTCGGCAACGCACTGCGCCCGGCGCTGCGCAAGGCCGGCAAGCTGACTGACAAGCCGAGCAACCGCCTGCCGCGCCTGCACGTGGTGTTCGTCGACGGCACCCACGCCTTCGTCTGCGTGGCCGACCCGGCCGACAGCGCGCCGTGGGCACTGGGCATCCCGCGCCTGAAGCTGCTGCCCGAAGCACCCTCGCGTTCGGCGCTGAAGCTGGACGAAGCACTGCTGACCCTGCTGACGCCGGAAGAACGCGAAGCACTGGCCAAGCCCGGCATGCGTGCGGCCGACCTGGGTGCCGCCCCCGGCGGCTGGACCTGGGTGCTGACCCGCCAGCACATGCACGTGTTGAGCATCGACAACGGCCCGCTGCGCCAGCACGTGCTGGACACCGGCCTGGTCGAGCACCTGCGCGCCGATGGCTTCCACTGGCATCCGGAACAGCCGCTGGACTGGATGGTCTGCGACATGGTCGAGCAGCCGCGCCGCGTAGCCGAACGCATGGCCACCTGGTTCCGCGAAGGCTGGTGCCGGCACGCGATCTTCAACCTGAAGCTGCCGATGAAGAAGCGCTGGGACGAAACCCGCCTGTGCCTGGACCTGTTCCAGGACCAGGCCGGCAAGCCGCTGGTGGTGCGTGCCAAGCAGCTCTATCACGACCGTGAGGAGATCACCGTACTGGCGTCGCCACTGCGCTGAGGCCATCACGTCCGCCGGGCATACCCCGGCGCTGCAGAGGGAGGAGCATCCATGCGACATCGAACGATTCCGCTGCTGATCACCCTGCTGGCCGCCGCACCAGCGGTGGCCCAGCAATTGCCGCACACCCCGGCACAAAGCCAGCCGTTGGGCCCCACCGGCGGCGCGATCCGCCAGCAACCGCTGGATGCGGGCCGGGTCAGCGGCAGCGTCGAGATTCCGCAGCCGGCCGGCGAGGCGCAGGTGACCGTGCGTTCGCTGGAACCGAGCAGCGTGGTTGGCCAGTACCGCATCCACTTCGCTGCGCTGGATGTGAACGGCGATGGTTTCATCAGCCGCGAGGAAGCGCAGGCGAATCCGGCGCTGGCCGATGAGTTCAATGCGTTGGACGTGAAGCGTCGCGGCAAGCTGGATCGTGCCGACCTGGCCGGCTGGCTGGTCGACTGAAAAAGGGGACGGAGGGGATTAAGTCGTTTGTGGCACAAACGACTTAATCCCCTCCGTCCCCTTTTTTGATCCAGCGCGATCTTCATCCACGCATGGCGTGGATCTACTGACGTCGGGCACCCACCAGAGCGGTTTGCATTCTGCTACACCCCGGCGGCGCGCTTCCAGAATGCCTGCACCAGCGGCGGCCATTTGCCGACGCAGCCCAGCGCCCGGCCGCGGGCCAGGGTCAGGTGCATTTCGTCGTTGGAGAACAGGCGGTTGATCGCATCGAAGCTGTAGGCGGCGATGTGGTTGTCGCTGCGCCGTTCGCGTGCCCAGCGCTGCAGGCGCTGCGGCGACAGGCGCGGCTGACCACGGCGCTCGGCCGACGGCGCCAGCCACTGCTGCAGGGCGGCCACATCGCGCAGGCCCAGGTTCACGCCCTGCCCGGCCAGCGGATGCACCACGTGCGCGGCATCACCCAATGCCAGCACACGGCCGGCCACGTAGTGACGTGCCAGCTGGCGGCGCAGCGGGAAGGCTGCGCGCGGTGATGCCAGCCGCAGCTCACCCAACCGCGCCGCGAAGGCGCGGGTCAGTTCGCGGTTGAAGCTGCCTTCGTCCAGCGCCAGCACGCGCGCGGCCTCGTCCTCGGGCAGGGTCCAGACGATCGAGCTGCGGCGCTCGGCCACCGGCAGCAGCGCCAGCGGCCCGCTCGGCAGGAAACGCTGCCAGGCGGTGGCCTGGTTGGGAAGATCGCTGTCCACGTAGGCCACCACGCCACGCTGGTGGTAGTCATGCTTTTCAACCTCGATCCCGGCCAGTTGGCGCAGGGTCGATTCGGCGCCGTCGGCGGCTACCGCCAACGCCGCTTCCAGGCGACGACCGTCATCCAGGCGCAGGCGCACGCCGTCGTCGTCCTGCTCCAGCGCTTCCACCCGCGCCGGGCAGTGCAGCTGCACGCCCGCCGCCGGTAACGCCGCCCACAGGCGATCCTGCAGCAGGCCGTTCTCGACGATGTAGCCCAGTTCACGACGGCCGAAGCGATCGGCATCGAACAGCAGATCTTCGCCACCGGCCGCATCCCACACCTGCATGCGCCGGTAGGGCCAGGCGCGGGCCTGCACGATCGCCGGCCACACGCCCAGGCGGTTCAACAGTTGTACGTTGTCAGCAGCGAAGGCGAACACGCGCAGGTCAGGCTGTGCGGCCTGCCACGGCGCGGGCTCACGACCTTCCACCAGCGCAACCGACAGGCCGGCATCGGCCAGCGCCAGCGCGCACGCGGCACCGACCACGCCACCACCGACGATGGCCACATCAAGGCGCATGCGCCGGCTCATGCGGCTTCTCCGCGGCACAGGCGCGGCACTTCGCCGCGGAAGCCCATCGCGCCACCGACCAGCATCGACTGCACCGATGCGCGTTGCGCGGCCACCAGGCCGAGGCTGCGCAGCGGCCGCATCAGCGGCGCCGGGTTGCTGGTCAGGCGCGCCAGGCCGCCGGAGAACGCCACCGTCTGCCGGCGATCTTCCTCGCGGCGCGCGACATAGGCCTGCAGCAGTGCATCACTGCCGGCATCTTCATGCGCATCCTCCAGCAGCTCGGCCAGGGTCAGCGCATCGCGCAGGCCCAGGTTGAAGCCCTGTGCACCCAGCGGATGAATGGTCTGCGCGGCATTGCCCAGCAGCACCGTGCGCTCACCGGCCAGCGCACGCGCCAGCACCTGGATGAGCGGGTAGGCGCTGCGCGGGCCGGACTCGAGCAGGCGGCCGGCACGCCAGCCGATCGCGTTCTGCAGGCGTTGCAGCCAGGCGGCATCGTCCAGCGCCATCACCGCATCGGCCTGGTCGCGCGCAACACCATGCACGGTGCCGAAGTGACGATCGCCGCGCGGCAGCAGGGCCGTCGGGCCGGTATCGGTGAAACGCTCCCACGCGGTGCCATCCGGCGCGCGCTGGCTGCGTACACGGGCCACGAACAGGGTCTGCTGGAAATCATGGCGGTCGACCTCGATGCCCAGTGCACCACGCACGCCACTGGTCGTACCGTCGGCACCCACCACCAGCCGTGCCAGCAATACGCGCTCGCCGGCCTCATCGGCGACCCGCACCTGGCGGTAGCCGTCGACCACTTCACCCAGGCCCAGGAACCGCATCGGCCGGTAACGGCGCAGCCGCGGCAGCTCCTGAAGCCGCCCTTCCAGCGCCTGGCCGAAGTCGCGGGCGACCACCACCTGGCCGAACCAAGGCCGGTCGTAATCGGCCGCTTCCAGCTGCACACGGCCGAAATCGCCGGCACGGCTGACGTGGATGCGCCGGATCGGGCCCGGTGCCATCGCCAGCTTCTGCATCACCCCCAGCGCGGTCAGCGCATTGACGGTGGCAGCGGCGAAACTGAGATTGCGCTGGTCGAACACCACCGGCAGCTCGCCGGCCGGGCTGGCCTCGAGCAGGCCCACGTCGCGGCCGAGGCGGTCCAGGGCAATGGCCAGGCTGGCGCCGACCAGGCCACCACCGACAATCAGCACGTCATGTCGTTCACTCATGCGTTCATGATACGCGCTCGCCCCGTCTGTACGCCGAACGGCCGGTCCTGCGCCAACCCGCGCGGCGGGCTAGAATGAAACCTGAATCCGCTCCGGGCCCGCCACCATGTCCGACACTGCCAACCGCGCCTTCGTCCTGTCCGTGCTCGTTCTGGTGCTGGCAGCGACCCGTGTCAATCACTTCGCGGCGATCCCCGATGCCTCATGGGCGGTGTTCTTCATCGGTGGCTTCTACCTGGCCCGCTGGACGCGCTGGGCGTTCCCGCTGCTGATGGTGTTCGCGGTGCTGGTGGACTGGATCGTGATCCGCAGCAGCGGCCTGGACTTCTGGCAGCACTACTGCGTGTCGCCGGGCTACTGGCTGCTGCTGCCGGCCTATTTCTCGCTGTGGGCCGGCGGCATGCTGCTGGGCCGCAACTACCAGAGCGCGCGCTGGCCGGTACTGGCCAAGGGCGCGCTGCTGCTGGTCGCCTCGGTGGCGGTCTGCCACCTGCTGGCGCAGGGCGGCTTCTACTGGACCAGCAGCAACGTGGCCGAGCCGACCCTGGCCGGCTGGGCACAGAACTACGCGCAGTGGTTCGGCCCCTACCTGCGCACCACGGCGATCTACGTGGCGCTGGCCGCCGCCCTGCAGCTGGCCGTGGAGCAGGTGTTGAAGCTCCAGCAGGCCCGCCGCGACATCCGCCACTGAGCCGCGACATGGGTCATCGCCTCTCGCGCATCTACACCCGCACCGGCGACGACGGCAGTACCGGCCTCGGTGACGGCCAGCGCGTGCCCAAGGATGATGCCCGGGTGGCGTCCTACGGCACCGTCGACGAGGCCAATGCCGCGCTCGGCCTGCTGCTGGCCGTGCCCCTGCCCGAGGATGTGCGCGCGCTGGTGGTGCATCTGCAGCACCAGTTGTTCGACCTGGGCGCCGAACTGTGCATCCCCGGCCACGCCGCGATCCACGCCGCCGATGTCTCGGCCCTGGAACAGCAGCTGGACCATTACAACGCCGACCTGCCGATGCTGAAGGAATTCATCCTGCCGGCCGGCGGCGAAGCCGCCGCGCGCTGCCATCTGGCCCGCACCATCGTCCGCCGCGCCGAGCGCGAAACGGTCACCCTGGCCCGCCACGAGGCCGTGCGCAGCGAGGCGTTGCAGTACCTGAACAGGTTGTCGGACCTGTTGTTCGTGCTGGCCCGGGTGCTGGCCCGTGCCGACGGCCAGGGCGAAGCGCTGTGGCAACCACAGCAGCGCCAGCGCTGAGCCTGCACGATGCTGGTCTACACCCATCCGTCCTGCCTGCTGCACGACCCCGGCCCCGGCCACCCGGAGTGCCCGCAACGCCTGCAGCATGTGCTGGACGCGCTGCACACCGCGTTCCCCGGCCAGCTGGAGTGGCGCGAAGCGCCACCGGCCAAGTTCGGTGAACTGACCCGGGTCCACGACAGCGCCCTGCTCGACTTCGTGCTGCAACCGCAGACCGCACCGCTGCGCCAGCTGGACATGGACACCTGGACCTCACCCGGCTCGGCCAGCGCCGCCGTGCACGCCGCCGGTGCCGGCGTGGCCGCGGTCGATGCGGTGATGCTGGGCGACGACCCGCTGGCCTTCTGCGCGGTACGCCCGCCGGGCCACCACGCCACCAGCAGCACGGCGATGGGCTTCTGCCTGCTCAACAACATCGCCATCGCCGCCGCCTATGCCCGCGACCGCCACGGCCTGGAACGGATCGCGGTGGTCGACTTCGACGTCCACCACGGCAACGGCACCCAGGACATCTTCCAGCACGACGCCCGGGTCTCGTACTACAGCACCCACCAGGCCGGGCTGTTCCCCAATTCCGGCCTGCGCCGTGACCGCGGTGCCGGCAACCTGATGAACATCCTGCTGCCGCCGGGCAGCGGTGGCTTCCGCTTCCGCAATGTCTGGGCCGACGAGATGCTGCCGGCCATCGACGACTTCCGCCCGCAGCTGCTGCTGATCTCGGCCGGCTTCGACGCCCACCTGCGTGATCCGCAGGCGGACCTGATGCTGGAGACCGACGATTTCGCCTGGATCACCGGTGAACTGCACGCGCTGGCACGCCGTCACGCGGCCGGCCGGGTGGTCTCGATGCTGGAGGGTGGCTACGACCTGCAGGCCCTGGCCGAGTGCAGCGTGGCCCATGTCCAGACCCTGCTCACGCCGTCCGTGGGCACCTCCGCCGGATGAACCCGAACCGGCAGGCTCCGGCGTCCTTCATTGCCCCTATGCAAGGGATGGGGCAAGCTACCGTCCGTTTTCGCCCGAATCCGAACCGCGTGCGCCGAGCCCTCCGCCTGCTTCCCCTGCCTCTGAGCATCGCCATCAGCCTGCCGGCGATGGCCGATGAAAAGCCGCTCAACTGGGGCCTGTGCCCGGCCACCGACGTCATTCCCGCGTTCACTGACGCCCCCACCCCGGTTCCGGCCCAGGACAAGGCTGCCGCCGCGGCCGCCCGCGAGCAGCAGCCGACCGACATCGAGGGTGACCAGCTGCTGGGCACCACCACCGTGCCGCAGTACGAGGGCAACGTGGCGCTGCGCCGGGGTGACCAGTTCGTCGGTACCGACAAGCTCAGCTTCGACACCGAGACCGGCAACTACATCGCCGACGGCAATGTCCGCTACCAGGACGGGTCGATCCGGATGGTCGCCAAGCGTGCCGAAGGCAACCAGGAAAGCGATACCCACAAGATCTCCGACATCAAGTACCAGCTGGTGTCGCGCCGGGGCAACGGTGATGCCGAGTCGGTCGACCTGCAGGGTGCGGTCGGCCAGATGCACCGCTCCACCTACACCACCTGCGACCCCTCGCAGCCGGTGTGGAAGCTGTCGGCGCCGCAGATCGAAGTGGACAACGACGAGGGCTTCGGCACCGCGCGCAACGCCGTGCTGCGCATCGGCAAGGTGCCGGTGCTGTGGGCGCCGTACTTCAAGTTCCCGATCGATGATCGCCGCAAGACCGGCCTGCTGTTCCCGCAGCTGGGCATGTCCGGGCGCAACGGCTTCGACTACGCCCAGCCGATCTACTTCAACCTGGCGCCGAACTACGACGACACGCTGACCCCGCGCTACATGAGCCGGCGCGGCCTGCTGCTCGACAACGAGTTCCGCTACCTCTACAACGGCGGCCGCGGCGAGGTGTTGACCTCGTTCATGCCCAACGACCGCCTGCGTGACCGTGACCGCGGCCGGGTGATGTTCACCGGCTACCACAACGTGGACAGCCACTGGCAGGCCCGCGCCAACCTGGCCTGGGTCAGCGACGAGCGCTATGTCGAGGATTTCGCCAACCGCCTGGTGGGGGTGACCGCCTCCAACCTGCAGAGCACGGTGGGCCTGTATGGCACCGGCACGAACTGGACGGCCGGCATCATGGCCGACCGCTGGCAGCTGACCGACTACACGCTCGACGAGCGCGCCCTGCCCTACAACCGCCAGCCGCGCCTGTACTTCAACTGGGACAAGCCGGTCCGGCCCTGGCTGGAAGCCGGCATCTACGCCGAAGCGGTGCGCTTCACCCACGACGACATCAACTTCAAGAACGCCGTCGGCACCGGTAAGGATCTGCAGTACACCCGCAACGGAGTGCAGTGGACCGACGGCGTCGGTGTCAGCGGCGGTTCGCGATTGGACGTGAAGCCGTATGTGTCATTCCCGATCAGCGGCGCGGCCTGGTATGTGACCCCGACCCTGGCCTACCGTTACACCGCCTATCAGCTGGACCGTGGCCTGGTGGATGGTGTGAGAGGCATCCAGGCCCAGATCCTGAGTTCGCAGGGCATCGACCCGAACACGGCCACGCCCGAACAGCTGCGCGGCAATACCTCGCCCAGCCGCAGCCTGCCGATCGGCAGCATCGACGCCGGCCTGTTCTTCGATCGCGAAACCAGCATCCGCGGCAAGTCGTTCCTGCAGACCCTGGAACCGCGCCTGTTCTACCTGCGCACGCCGTACCGCAACCAGGACGAGCTGCCGATCTTCGACACCCGTGACTTCACCTTCAGCTGGGGCCAGCTGTTCCGCGACTCGCGCTACACCGGCGCCGACCGCCAGAACGACGCCAACCAGCTGACCCTGGCGGTGAGCACCCGGTTCATCGACCAGACCACCGGCAAGGAACGTTTCTCGGCCTCGATCGGCCAGATCCAGTACTTCGATGAGTCGCGGGTGACCACCACCCCCGGCGGCGCCCCGGTGGAAAAGGGCAAGTCGGCCTGGATCGCCGATGGCAACTACATGATCAACGACCGCTGGACCCTGGGCGCCACCTACCAGTGGGACCCGAAGTACAAGCGCGAGGATCTGGCCAGCGTCCGTGCCCGTTACCTGATGCCCAACGACGGCGTGGTCAACCTGAGCTACCGCTACCGCATCAATGCCGGTGCTCTGCCCGGTGCCAACAAGCATGACCGCACCCTGCTGGAGCAGGCCGACCTGTCGTTCCTGTACCCGCTGAATGCGCGTTGGAGCCTGGTCGGCCGCTATTACTACTCGCTGCAGGACAAGGAGCCGCTGGAAATCATCGGCGGTGTCCAGTGGGACAGCTGCTGCCTGGCCGTGCGTGTGGTCGGCCGCCGCTATGTCCGCAATCGCGAAGGCGAGATGAACAACTCCATCCAGGTGGAGTTCGTCCTGAAGGGCCTGAGCTCCATCGGCCAGGACACGGACCGCACTCTGCGCCGTGCTATCCTCGGCTACAACCGCGACGACCTCTATCTCGTGCCGCCCAGCAACACCGGGGCGACCCGCGATGACTACGATCCGAATCTGATCCCATGACCAAGCGCTTCCCCGTTCTACTCGCCTCGCTGCTGGCGGTGTCCAGCGTGTCCGCCCCCCTGCAGGTGCTTGCCCAGGAGGCGCAGCCGCTCGACCGCATCGCCGCCGTCGTCGATGAGGACGTGATCCTGCAGAGCGAGCTCCAGCGTGCGATCGCCAACATCAAGGCGCAGTACGCCGGACGGGAGAACCAGCTGCCGCCGGAAGACGTGCTCAGCCGCCAGGTGCTCGAGCGCCTGGTGCTGGTCAAGCTGCAGGTGGCCCGCGCCCAGGGCAGCGGCATCCGGGTCAGCGACCAGGAGCTGAACCAGGCGATGAACTCCATCGCCCAGCAGAACGGTTCGAACCTGGACGCCCTGCGCCAGCGCTTGGCCCACGACGGCATCGATTTCAACGATTTCCGCGCATCGGTGCGTGATGAGATCACCGTGCAGCGCCTGCGCCAGAGCTTCGCGCAGAGCCGCATCAGCGTCAGCGAGGGTGAAGTCGATGCCGCGCTGAAGCAGCAGGCCACGGTAGGCAACCAGTACCACCTGGCGCACATCCTGGTCGCGTTGCCGGACGGCGCCAACGCCGACCAGATCGCCACCGGCCAGAAGAAGGCCGATGGCGTCAAGGCCCTGCTGGACAAGGGCGAGCTGGACTTCAACGCGGCGGCCGTGCGCTATTCCGACAGCCCCAATGCGCTGGAAGGCGGCGACCTGGGCTGGCGCAGCCTGGATGAAATCCCGCAGGCCTTCGCGCAGATGATGGAAAAGATGAAGCCCGGCGAAGTGGTCGGCCCGATCCGTGGCCCCAGCGGCTTCCAGCTGTTGAAGCTGGTGGAAGTGCGCGATGCCAGCGCCACCGCTGGCGCCAGCACCGTCACCGAGTACCACGGTCGCCACATCCTGGTGCGCGTGGACGATCATCAGACCGACGCGGCCGCCAAAGCCAAGATCGATACCCTGCGTGCCCGCATTGCCGGTGGCGCGGACTTCGAGACCGTGGCCAAGGAGTCCTCCGAGGACAACAACAGCAAGGGCCAGGGCGGCGATCTGGGCTGGTTCCCGGCCGATGCGTTCGGTCCGGCCTTTGGCCAGCAGGTGGCCGCCATCCAGGACGGCGGCGTCAGCCAGCCGTTCCGCACCGATGCCGGTTGGCACATCCTGCAGCGCGTGGCCACTCGCCAGACCGACGTGACCAACGACAACCAGCGTGCCCAGGTCCGCGAGACCATTGGCCGCCGCAAGCTGGAAGACGAGTACAACCGCTTCCTGCAGGAACTGCGTGGCGAAGCCTACGTCAGCTTCCGCAGTGGCGACCGCGCGGAAAACACCGCTACGCCGCCGCAGTCCTGATCGATGCGCCCCGAGCTCGCTCTGGTACCGGGCGAGCCCGCCGGGATCGGCCCGGAGCTGTGCGTCCGCCTCGTCCAGCAGCCGCGTGAAGATTGCCGGCTGCTGGCCTTCGCCGACCCGGACACCCTGCGCGCGGCCGCGGCCGCGCTGAACCTGCCGCTGCAACTACTGCCCGAGGGTGCCGAAGCGCGCGTCCCCGGCGACCTGCGCCTGCGCGTGGTGGCCAATGCCACCCCGAGCCGTTTCGGCCAGGCCGATCCGGCCAATGCCGGCGCGGTCATCGGCGCCCTGCTCGGTGCCGGCCAGGCCTGCCTGTCAGGCGAACTGCACGGCGTGGTGACCGGCCCGGTGCACAAGGCCGTCATCAACGAAGGCGGCATCGCCTACAGCGGCACCACCGAACTGCTGGCCGACCAGGCTGGGGTGAAGGTGGTGATGATGCTGGCCAACCACATCGTGCGCGTGGCCCTGGCCACCACCCACCTGCCACTGCGCGAGGTGGCCGACGCGATTACCGCGCCCAGCCTGGAACACACCCTTCGCACCGTGCACGCCGCGCTGCGCCGCGAGTTCGGCCTGACCGCGCCACGCATCGCCGTGCTCGGCCTGAACCCGCACGCCGGCGAAGACGGCCATCTGGGCCGCGAGGAACTGGACCTGGTCATCCCGCTGCTGCAGCGCCTGCGCGCGGAGGGCATGGACCTGATCGGGCCGCTGCCAGCCGATACCGCCTTCCTGCCGGCCAAGCTGGCCGGCTTCGACACCGTGCTGGCGATGTACCACGACCAGGGCCTGCCGGTGCTGAAGTACTCGGGCTTCGAGCAGGCGGTGAACCTGACCCTGGGCCTGCCCTACCCACGCGTTGCAGTGGACCACGGCACCGCGCTGGACCTTGCCGGCCGTGGCGTTGCCGATCCTTCCAGCCTGCAGGCGGCAACGACGTTGTGTGCGCAGCTTGCGCGGCAACGTACACTGAGCGCATGAATTCCCCGCATTCCCCCTCCGGCCCGGTGTTCACCGCCCCGGCCAAGAAGCAGCTTGGCCAGCATTTCCTGGCCGACCGCCACTACATCGACAAGATCGTGATGGCGGTCAACCCGAAAGACGGTGACCGCCTGGTCGAGATCGGTCCCGGCCAGGGCGCGATCACGCTGCCGCTGCTGCGCGTGCATCCGAAACTGACGGTGATCGAGTTCGACCGTGACCTGATCGCGCCGCTGACCGCCGCCGCCGAGCCGCTGGGCGAGCTGACCATCGTCCACCGCGACGTGCTGCGCGTGGACTTCACCGAGCTGGCCGCCGGCCAGCCGATCCGCCTGGTCGGCAACCTGCCCTACAACATCTCCTCGCCGATCCTGTTCCATGCACTGGAACATGCCGCGGTGATCCGCGACATGCATTTCATGCTGCAGAAGGAAGTGGTCGACCGCATGGCCGCCGGCCCCGGCAGCAAGGTGTACGGCCGGCTCAGCGTGATGCTGCAGGCCTACTGCCAGGTGACCTCGCTGTTCGTGGTGCCGCCGGGCGCGTTCCGGCCGCCGCCGAAGGTCGATTCGGCCGTGGTGCGGCTGGTGCCGCGTGACCCGGCCACGATCAACATCAACGACCACAAGCGTTTCGCCGAGGTGGTCAAGGCCGCCTTCGGGCAGCGCCGCAAGACCCTGCGCAACGCCCTGAACAACGTGGTGTCCGCCGAACAGTTCGTTGCCGCCGGCGTGCGTCCCGATGCCCGCGCCGAACAGCTGGACGTGGCCGAATTCATCGCTTTGGCCAATGCCTCCTGATTACACTGCCGGTATGGAAGACGCTGACGTTTACGCCATCTCCGTCGAAGTCGCACCGCGCTTCCTCGACGATCAATCCGCGCCGGAAGACGGACGCTATGCGTTCGCCTACACGATCCGCATCCACAACCAGGGGCGTGTTGCCGCGCGCCTGGTCGCACGCCACTGGCGCATCACCGATGCCAACGGCCGCGTCGAGCATGTCGATGGCGACGGGGTGATCGGCGAGCAGCCACGCCTGCGTCCCGGTGAAGACTTCCATTACACGTCCGGTGTCATGCTGGGGACCGATCACGGGACCATGCAGGGCCACTACGACATGGTCGCCGACGACGGCACCGAATTTGCCGCGCCGGTCGCACCTTTCGTGCTGGCCATCCCGCGTACCCTGCACTGACACGGAGGCCGGACGATGAGTGTGTGGGCGATCGGCGACCTGCAGGGCTGCTATGACGTCACCCAGCGGCTGCTGGAGAAGATCCGCTTCGACCCGGCGCAGGACACCCTGTGGTTCTGCGGCGACCTGGTCAACCGCGGTGGCCAGTCGCTGGAAACGCTGCGGCTGGTGCATTCGCTGCGCGAGCACAGCGTGGTGGTGCTGGGCAACCATGACCTTTCGCTGCTGGCCGTCGGTGCACGCACCGAAGAGGAACAGCGCAAGGTCAACCCGGACCTGCTGCGCATCGTGCAGGCCGAGGACCGCGACGAACTGCTGGACTGGCTGCGCCTGCAGAAGCTGGTGCACGTGGACCGCGAGCTGGGCTGGATGATGGTGCACGCCGGCCTGGCGCCGAAGTGGACCACGCAGATGGCCGAAAAGCATGCCGCCGAGGTCGAGGCGCAACTGCACGGTGCCGGCTACCGCAAGCTGTTCCGCAACATGTACGGCGACAAGCCGAGCTGGGCACCGAACCTGTCCGGCTACGACCGTTCACGCGCGATCATCAATGTGCTCACCCGCATGCGCTACTGCACCCCGCGCGGGCGCATCGGCATCGAGGACAAGGGCACGCCGGGCACGCAGGAACAGGGACTGTACCCCTGGTTCGAAGTGCCGGGCCGGGTCGAGCGCGACCTGAAGATCGTCTGCGGCCACTGGTCGGCGCTGGGCCTGACCATCACCCAGGGCGTGCATGCCATCGACACCGGCGCAGTCTGGGGCGGCAAGCTGACCGCGATCCAGCTCGATACCGATGAACTGCGCGTGGTGCAGGTGCCGGGCCGCGATGTCCCCGCACCCGTGCCCAACGCACGCCCGCCAGCGCGACCGGCGCACGAGCGCCCGGCGGCATCGGCGCAGGGCAAGGAACAGGGCGGCGGCAACACCCCGGCCGCCACCCCGGGCAACCGCGGCCCACGCCGTCGTCGTCGCCGTGGCGGCGGCGCGGGTGGTGGCTCTGCGGGCCCCGGCAGCAACAGTCCCCCGCCGCAGGCATGACGCGGCGCGGTGGGGCACCATGGACGGTGCTGCTGCTGACGGTGGCCCTGGCCAGCGGCTGCCAGCCCCCTTCGGCCCCGGCCCCCGCCGACGGCGGAAACGCCGGCCTCACGCCATCGCAACCGCAGGCGCCTTCGCCGCCGCTGGTGGCAGCGGCGCGCGCACAGGTCGGCGTCACCACCCGCTACGACCCTACCTATCAGGTGCTGGCCTATCCCGGCGGCGACGTTCCGGTTGATCGCGGCGTGTGCACCGACGTGGTGGTGCGTGCCCTGCGCAGCCAGGGCCTGGACCTGCAGGCGCGCGTGCATGAAGACATGCGCGGCAATTTCAGTGCCTATCCCGCGATCTGGGGCCTGTCACGGCCGGACCGCAACATCGATCATCGCCGTGTGCCGAACCTGATGCGCTGGTTCGAACGGCAGGGCTGGCAGCAACCGATCACGGCCGCCGCCACCGACTATGCGGCCGGCGACATCGTCGCCTGGAAGCTCAACGGCAACGGGCTGCTGCACGTGGGCATCGTCTCCGACCGGCGGCTGGCCAATGGCACGCCGCTGGTGCTGCACAACATCGCGCGCGGCACGCGCGAAGAGAACCTGTTGTTCCAGCACGCCATCATCGGGCATTACCGGATGCCGCAGCGACAGCCCAGGTAGAGTCGACTGTCAGTCGACTATCGCGCGCAGCGCGGGTTTTTCGGGTGACCGCCGAGAGCAGTCGACTAACAGTCGACTCTACCCCGTCGACATCCCCGTCGGTGTTTTCGTTGGTATTTGCGCGATCAGCGGCGCACGTAGTGCGCGAAGCGGAACGCGTAGGCATGGCGTTCGTCGGCCGGGTGCGGCTCGCTGCTCACTTCCCGCCAGTCCTGCATGTCGACTTCGGGGAAATGGGTATCAGCGGGGATTTCGGCATCCACCCAGGTCAGGTACAGGTCACTGGCCTGGTCCAGCAGCTGGTGGAAGATCTCGCCGCCGCCGATGATGCACAGCTCGCTGGCGCCCTCGCCTTCGGCAATCGCCTTCGCCTCGTCCAGCGACGCCACCGCGCGCATGCCCTCGAACGGCACCTGGCCGCTGCGGGTCAGCACCAGGTTGGTCCGTCCCGGCAGCACGCGGCCGATCGATTCGGCCGTCTTGCGGCCCATCAGGATCGGCTTGCCCAGGGTGAGCGCCTTGAAGTGCTTGAAATCATCCGGCAGGTGCCAGGGCATGGCATTGCCCTGACCGATGCCACGGTTGCGATCCAGCGCCACGATCATCGACAGCTTCATCGCGCTCATACCGCCACCGGCGCCTTGATGGCCGGGTGCGGATCGTAGCCGTCGATGCGGATGTCGTCGAACTGGAAGCCGAACAGATCGGTCACCTCCGGGTTCAACCACAGCTTGGGCAGCGCGCGCGGTTCACGCGACAGCTGCTCGCGCGCCTGCTCGAAGTGGTTCGAATACAGGTGCGCGTCGCCCAGCGTATGCACGAAATCGCCCACGCCCAGGCCGGTGGCCTGCGCCACCATGTGGGTCAGCAGCGCGTAGCTGGCGATGTTGAACGGCACGCCGAGGAAGATGTCGCCGCTGCGCTGGTACAGCTGGCAGCTGAGCTTGCCGTCCACCACGTAGAACTGGAACAGGTTGTGGCACGGCATCAGCGCCATCTGCGAAAGCTCGCCCACGTTCCAGGCGCTGACCACCAGCCGCCGCGAATCGGGGTTGCGCTTGATCTCGTCGACCAGCCACTGCATCTGGTCGATCTCACGGCCATCGGCGGTGGCCCAGCTGCGCCACTGCTTGCCGTAGACCGGGCCGAGATCGCCGTTCTCGTCGGCCCACTCGTCCCAGATCCGCACCTGGTTGTCCTTCAGGTAGCCGATGTTGGTGTCGCCCTTCAGGAACCACAGCAGCTCGTGGATGATCGAGCGCAGGTGCAGCTTCTTGGTGGTGACCAGCGGGAAGCCGTCGGCCAGGTTGAAACGCATCTGCCAGCCAAACACGCTGCGGGTGCCGGTGCCGGTGCGATCGCTCTTCTCGGCGCCGTGCTCGAGCACATGCGAGAGCAGGTCCAGGTAAGCCTTCATGCCTTGCCCCCGGCAGCCACCGGCAGCTGCGGCTGCAGTACCGGCGCACGGCGCGACATCGCCAGCAGTACCAGGCCGAAGGCAATCAGCGGCAGGCTGAGGATCTGGCCACGGGTCAGCCAGTCGAAGGCCACGTAGACGCCGTTGTCGGGCATGCGCACGAACTCCACCGCGAAGCGGAACAGTCCGTACATCAGCGCGAACAGACCGCCGACCAGGTAACGGTGACGCAGCTTGGCCGACACGGCCCACAGCACCACGAACATCACCAGGCCTTCCAGCAACGCTTCATACAGCTGCGACGGATGGCGCGCGAACTGGTTCAGCGCGCCGGTGGCGAACTGCGCCTGCAGGGTCGCGTGGTCCAGCTGGTTCAGCGGCGCCGGCAGGCCGGACGGGAACACCACGCCCCACGTGCCGTCGGTGTACTTGCCCCACAGCTCGGCGCCGATGAAGTTGCCGATGCGGCCGAAGCCCAGGCCCAGCGGCACCAGCGGCGCCATGAAATCCATGGTGTCGAAGAAATGCAGCTTGTGCTTGCGCGACCACCACCAGCAGGCGCCCAGCACGCCCAGCAGGCCGCCGTGGAAACTCATGCCGCCATCCCACACCTTGAACAGCAGCAGCGGGTTGTGCAGGAAATCGCCCAGCGCGTAGAACAGCATGTAGCCGATGCGCCCGCCCAGCACAACGCCGAGCATGGCGTAGAACAGCAGGTCGGAGAAACCATTGGCGTCGACGCCCGGCAGGCGGCCGGCGGCGATGCGCTTGCGTCCCAGCAGCCAGGCGGCGGTGAAGCCCAGCAGGTACATGATGCCGTACCAATGCACCTTGATCGGCCCCAGCGAGAGGGCGATGGGGTCGATGTCGTGGAAATAGATCATGGAAGGTGCCTTGCGGTTGAACGCCTATTCTCGGGCCAGTGCCGCCCCGGCTCAACCAAGGAGCTGGGGCGAGTTCGGCAACGCGTCATCGTTCGACCGGGTCGAGGCCGGAAAGTGCCCTTCGATCAGGCTGGAGACCTCGTCGATGGCATCCTGCAGCGCTTCCACCGGATGGGAGCCACGCAGGCCCTCGCGCAGGTGGGTGCAGACCCGCTGCCATTGTGCCGGGCTGACCCGGCCCTGCAGGCCACGGTCGGCGACGATCTCGATGGCGTGGTCGGCCAGCAGCAGGTAGATCAGCACACCGTTGTTGTTGGCGGTATCCCAGGTGCGCAGGCGCGCGAAGGCATGTTCGGCGGCCTGGCGCGGGGTGACCTTGTGCCACAGCGCGGCCAGCGGCAGGTCCGCTTCCACCGCGAACATCACCTGGCCACCGTGGCGCTGCTCACCGGCTGCGATGGCCTCGGTGATCGCCTGCAGCGTGGCCGGCGGGAACGCGCGCCGTACCGACGGCGAAAATACATGACGACACAGTCGTTGGATCATCACCAGCCCCCCGAAGCACCACCACCGCCGGAGCGGCCACCGCCGCCGCCCCAACCGCCGCCGCCGCCGAATCCACCGCCCCCGCCGAAGCCGCCTCCGCCGCCCCAGCTGCCACCGCCGCCCCAGCTGCCACCACCCCAGCCACCGCCACCGGCAAAGCGGCCCGGGTGACCGGAGAGCATGGCAACAATGAGGCCCACGACGCCAGCCAGGCCACTGGCGAGCAGTGTGGAGGTGAACAGGAATGCCGCCAGCGCCGCACCGGCACCGCCGAGCAGGCCACGCAGCGGACGCGGCACGCGCGAGAAGATCCCGCGCAGGATGCTGCCGGCGAACACACCGATGAACAGCGCCAGGAACCAGGTATCGCCACCACCACTGGGCTCACGCCCGCGATGGCCGCTGACCGGTGCCGGCAGCGCTTCCCCGTCGATCAGCTTGACCAGCACCGCCGTGGCGTCGGTGATGCCACCGGCGTAGTCGCCGCTGCGGAAGCGCGGCACCAGGTATTCCTGGATGACCCGGTTGGCGATGGCATCGGGAATCGCTCCCTCCAGACCATAACCGGGTTCAATGCGCACGCGCCGGTCGTCCTTGGCCACCACCAGCAGCACCCCGTCGTCCACGCCCTTGCGGCCGATCTGCCACTGGTCGAAGACCCGCGTGGTGTACTGCGCGATGTCTTCCGGCTGGGTCGTGGCTACCACCAGCACCTGCAGCTGGCTGCCCTTGCGCTGCTGAAGGTCCAGCGCCTGCTGTACCAGCGCCTGCTTCTGCGCGGCATCCAGCGTGCCGGTGGCGTCGACCACCGGCGAATCCAGCGCCGGAATCGGCGCCAGCTGCTGGGCGTGCGATGCCAGCGGCAGCCATAGCAGCAGGGCCAGCAGCGCAGTGGCCAGGCGCATCGATCAGTGCCCCGGCTGCGGTGCCGGCTGCTGCGGCGTGTTGCCGAAATCGACCGCCGGTGCGTTGGAGATCTGCGCTTCGTTTTCCACGGTGAAGTTCGGCTTGGTCTTGTAGCCGAAGAGCTTGGCGGTGATCACCTGCGGGAACGAGCGGATGTAGGTGTTGTAGTCCTGCACCTGCTGGATGTAGCGGCCGCGGGCGACGGTGATGCGGTTTTCAGTGCCTTCCAGCTGGGCCTGCAGGTCGCGGAAGTTCTGGTCCGACTTCAGCACCGGGTAGTTCTCGGTGACCACCAGCAGCCGCGACAGTGCGCTGCCGAGTTCACCCTGGGCCTGCTGGAACTGCTTGAGCGAGGCTTCGTCGTCGGCGTTGACGTTGATCTGGCCAACACGCGAGCGGGCGTTGGTGACTTCGGTCAGCACGCGCTCTTCCTGGCTGGCGAAGCCCTTCACGGTCTGCACCAGGTTGGGCACCAGATCGGCGCGGCGCTTGTACTGGTTGAGCACTTCGGACCAGCTGGCCTTGACCGCTTCATCCTTCTGCTGGATGGCGTTGTAGCCGCAGCCGGACAGCAGGGAGGCCAGCAGCATCAGGGGCAGGACACGGGTGAACAGGCGCATGGCGGAGGTTCCGGGTGGACTGGGCACCGAGCATGCCACGGTTCGGGTGAAAGACCGGCCATCGGGCGCCGCCCCCTCCGCGGTGGTTGGCGAGGCGGTGGTTGGCGAGGAAGCGTTATCGGGGTCGACCGGGAGGGTGGGTTGGCTGGGGGGCGCTGCAAGTACGTCCATGTAAGCTCGATCGCCGCATCCATGCGGCTCACGCCCCCAGCCAACCCACCCTCCCGGCCACGGACAATTTCCTGGGCACCGCGGGAAGATCAAAAGAAAAAAATCAAAAGCAAAACGCGGTTCTTCAGGCATTCGTGTCGACCAAGGTCGACACCTACCAGAGCGGGACGCCGTTCCGGCAGACCGCGGGAAATTGTCGAAGGCGGGGTGGGTCCGGTGGCGGGGGTGTCCGCGGCATGGATGCCGCGGCCAAGCCCCCAGGGACGGGTTTACGGCGTCCCCCGCCACCGGACCCACCCCGCCACCCCACGGGTAACCAGCTTTTGACGTTGACGTTGATTGCAGCGGGTGCAGGGCTGCAAGCCCTGCCGGAAACCCTCTCCCCTCAGCAGGCCTCAGCCACCGCAGTGCGCGGACGCCCCAGCCACGCCAGCAGCAGCCCCGATGCCGCCAGCAGGCCACCGGCCACCGGAATCGCCGCGTAACCCAAACCCGAGCTGATCACCGCACCCCCCAGCGCGGCACCCACCGCATTGCCCAGGTTGAACGCACCCACGTTGATCGATGACGCCAGGCCCGGCGCCTCGCTCGCCGCCTGCATCACCCGGATCTGCAGCGGCGGCACGATGGCGAAGGTCGCCGCGCCGAACAGCAGCACGCCCAGCGCCGCAGTGGCGTGGTGCATGAAGGCCAGCGGCAGCACGAACATCAGCACGGCCAGGACCGCCAGCAGGATGCGGGTCGCGCCATCAAGCGACCAGTCGGCCATGCGCCCACCGATGCCATTGCCAAACGTGAAGCCGATACCGATCAGGGCCAGCGACATCGCGATGAAGGTGTTGGAGGCGCCGGTCAGTTCGGTCAGCACCGGCGCCACGTAGGTGTACAGAGTGAACATCGCGCCCGCGCCGAGCACCGTGGTGCCCATCGCCAGCAGTACCTGCGGCTGCAGGATGGCCTTCAGTTCGCGGCGCACGTCCGGGCGCGGCCCCGGTGCAGATGCCGGCAGCGCGAAGCCGAGCGCGGTGATCGCAATCAGGCCCAGCACTGCAGTACCGGCGAAGGACAGGCGCCAGCCCAGTTGCTGGCCCACCCAGGTCGCCAGCGGCACGCCACCGATATTGGCGATGGTCAGGCCCATGAACATGGTGGCCACGGCGGCGGCCTGCTTGTCCTTCGGCACCAGGCTGGCGGCAACCACCGCACCGATGCCGAAGAAGGCACCGTGGTTGAGGCTGGTGACCAGGCGCGACAGCAACAGCAGGCCGTAGTTCGGGGCCAGTGCCGAGAGCAGGTTGCCGACCACGAAGATCGACATCAGCAGCATCAGCGCAGTGCGCTTGCCGAACCGTCCCATCAGCAGGGTCATCACCGGTGCGCCCAGCATCACGCCCACGGCGTAAGCGGTGATCAGCATGCCGGCAGTGGGAATGCCCACGCCCACGCCGTCGGCGATGACGGGCAGCAGGCCCATCGGCGCAAACTCGGTGGTTCCGATGGCGAAGGCGCCGACGGCAAGCGCCAGCAAGGCGGCTCTGGAATTCATGGGGGGGGTCCTGGGGGAGGGATTCGGGAGTGCGTAGCCTGCGCGCTTTGATGTGGCGGATTAAGCCTCGCCCCGGGAAAACACTGTTGATTCTGGTTCACAAGTGGGGCACGGAAACCCGCTACAAGTGCAAAAACCGCAGCGCCGTAGCAGAGCCGTGCCCCCCACAAACGCAGAACCCCCGGCCGGGCCGGGGGTTCTGAGGGACTTACATGCCAGAGGCGCTTACCAGTTACCAGCGCCCGGCACGTTGTGCTCGCGCGCGCGACGGCGCATCAGCAGGTTCAGCCATTCCACCAGCACCGAGAAGCCCATCGCGGCGTAGATGTAGGGCTTGGGCACGTGCACGTCCAGGCCGTCCAGGATCAGCACCGCACCGATCATCAGGATGAAGGCCAGCGCCAGCATCTTCACGGTCGGGTTGGCGTCGATGAAGCGGCCCAGCGGGTTGGCGGCCAGCAGCATCACCAACACCGACAGCAGGATGGCGGCGACCATGACCGGGATGTGGTCGGCGATGCCAACTGCGGTGATCACCGAGTCCAGCGAGAACACGATGTCGATCACCGCGATCTGCGCGATCACGTAGCCGAACACGGCCGAGGCCTTGGTGGTGCTCGGATCTTCATCCTCGCCGCCGCTGATCAGTTCCTTGATCTCCATGCAGCCCTTGATGATCAGGAACAGGCCACCGACGATCAGCACCAGGTCACGGATGGAGATGCCCATGCCGGCCACCGTGAACAGGTTGGCCGCCATGTGCGCCAGATACGCCAGCGACACCAGCAGACCGATACGGGTGATACAGGCCACCGCGATGCCGAGCCGGCGCGCGAACGGGCGGCGGTGCTCTGGCAGCTTGCTGACGGCGATGGAGATGAACACCAGGTTGTCGATGCCGAGCACGATTTCCAGCGCGCTCAGCGTGAACAGGGTCAACCAGACATTCGGATCGGCAAGAAACTCAAGGGACATGGGAAGTCTTCAACAAGGGGGAATGGGGATCAGCCGTAATTGCCGGCCATTGCATGCGGGACCACGACCAGCGCCCAGCACAGAAGCACGTTCATCATCAGCACGAAGACCGCCGCCGAGCCCATGTCCTTGGCGCGGCCGGCCAGCTCGTGGATCTCGCTGCCGTAACGTTCGATCACCGCTTCGATGGCCGAGTTGGCCAGTTCCATCGCCAGCACCAGCAGCATCGAACCGATCATCAGCGCACGCTCGACCGGCGTCTGCCCCAGCCAGACCGCGACCGGCGCCAACAGGATCAGCAGGTAGACCTCCAGCCGGAACGACGATTCGTGCAGCCAGGCGGCGCGCAGGCCCTGCCAGGACCAGCGGGCGGCCTGGAAGATGCGGCGCGGGCCGCGCGGCAGATGGCCGAACTGATCAGCCACGGGTGGAACATCCAGCAATAGGGGCGCGGCGCAGCGACCGCTCAGACGCACGGCAGGGAATCATGGGTGCACAGGAATAGGCAGATGGCCGCCATTTTGCCACAAGGCCGCCAGCCGCATCCCGGCGCCGGCCCGGTGAATGGACTGCCAGGGGCAAGCCCCGGCCCGCCCCAGCTTCTATGATGGCGTTCCCTTCCCTGCTGGAGCGCCTGATGTCCCGTCGCCGTACCTGCCTGCTGATGCTGGGCCTGCTGACCGCCGCACCGCTGGCCCAGGCCCTGGGCCCGACCACGTCGCCCCGGGTACCCGAACAGGTCTCCAACGTGGCCTGGGCCAGCGACATGGCCCGGTTCGCCAGCGCCGACCAGGCCAACCCGCCGCCCCGCGGTGGCATCGAATTCATCGGCAGCTCCTCCATCCGCTTCTGGGAGAGCCTGGCCACCGACTTCCCCGGCCAGCCTGTATTCAACCGCGGTTTCGGCGGCTCGGAAGTGCGTGACAGCACTTGGTATGCCGGCCAGATCGTGGTGCCGTATGCGCCGTGCAAGGTGTTCTTCTACGCCGGTGACAACGACCTCAACAGCGGCCGCACCGCGACCCAGGTGCGCGACGACGTGGTCGCCTTCGTGCAGCGCGTGCATCGCGACCTGCCGAAGACCAAGGTCGAGTACCTGTCGATCAAGCCGAGCCCGTCGCGGGCGCACCTGCTGCCGGCGATCAACGAGGCCAACACGCTGATCAAGGCCGCGCTGGCCAAGCTGCCCAACACCGGCTTCACCGACATCTACACGCCGATGCTGCGCGCGGATGGCCAGCCGGATGCAACGCTGTTCCGCGAGGACATGCTGCACATGACCCCGGCCGGCTATGACATCTGGACCAAGGCGCTGGCGCCGAAGGTCAACTGCAACTGAGCAACCCCATCCACGCATGGCGTGGATGTACTGCGGATCGCGGGAAACTGTCGAAGGCGGGGCGGTATGGGTTTGCAGGACCGTTGGCGCCATGGATGGCGCCATCGAGCCCCCATGGGTGAGGGCGCTTTGCTTGCGAAGCACTGCTTCGCAAGCGCCCGAACGCACAGCCGCCAGCGGCTGGGCCGGACCCCGGAGGGGGGTTTACGGCGTGTCCTGCAAACCCACACCGCCCCGCCATTCCACGGAATGCCCGCTTTTGATGTTGATGTTGCCTCGGCGGGTGCCGGGCGCAGCCCGGCAAAATCCCTCTACCGGAAGATCACCGTTGCCTCGGTGCCCTGACCCGGCTCGCTGGCCAAGCTGACCTTCCAGCCGAAGCGATCACACAGCCTGCGTACGATCGACAGGCCCAAGCCGGTACCCTGCGGCCGGCTGGGTTCGGCGCGATAGAACGGTTCGAACGCCCGTGACAGCGCTTCGGGGGACATGCCGATGCCGGTATCGTGCACCACCACCCGGTCGTTGTGCACATGCACGTCGATGCGCCCCTCGTCGGTGTAGCTGCATGCATTGCGCACCAGGTTGCTGACCACCACCTGCAGCACCCGCGGCGGCGCATGCAGCTGCACCGGGCCATCGCTGTGCAGGTGCACCGACACCGGGCGAGCCCCCAGCAGTTCGTTGGCGTTGTCCACTTCATAGCGGACGATGTCGTTGACGTCGAACAGCTCGATCTGCGGTTCGACGTCTGCCTCGCGGGCCAGGATCAGGAACGCATCGATCACCGCTTCCATGTCGCGGCCGGCCCGCTGGATGCGCTGCAGGCTGCGGCGCAGGCGCGGCTGCAGGCTTTCATCACCCAGTGCCATGTCGCTGGCAACGCGGATGACGGTCAGCGGCGTGCGCAGTTCATGGCTGGCATCGCGGGTGAAGTTGCGCTCGCGTGCCACGTGCGCGCTGACCCGGTTGGCCAGCGAGTGCAACGCGGCCGCCAGCTGCCGGGTCTCGCCCTGCATGTCCGCCGGCAGCTTGTTGGGCTCCAGGTCGGCCGCTTCCGGATGCCCCGGGTCCCAGCGCGAGACGCGCCGAGCCAGCCAGTTCACCGGCGACACCAGGCGCTTGGACGCGCGGTAGGTCACCCAGCTGGCGCCATACACCGCCAGCAGGGTCAGCAGCACCGGCACGATGCCGAACCAGAACGCCAGCATCTCTGCGCGCGAGCGCAGGAACACCAGGTACAGGCGGCCAGCCGGGCGCACATCAACCAGCACCAGCTGGTCGTCCTTGGGCAGTTCGTGGAAGCCGGGCTCCAGATTGCGCAGGTTGGCCGGCAACGACAGTGCCGACTGCCCGCTTTCCAGCAGGTAGCCGCGGATGTTCTGGGTATTGGGCGGTGGCTGCACCGGGGACGCTTCGTGCAGCGTCCAGTAGTACGCCGCCTCCTCGCGCAGGGCAGCGCCCACCAGGCTGTGCTTGATCACCAGCGAGACCAGCCACGCACCCAGCAGGATACCCAGGCTGGCCAGCACTGCCTGCAGGATGAAGGCGATACGGATCTTGCGCGGCAGGCCGTGCGGCATTGCGGAGTCCCGGTCAGAGCGCTGCGATTATAGGCAGCGCGCCACGCCGTGCGGGTGCATGGGCGATGACCGGCGGCAACGCCGGCCGGTCATGCCCTGCCCTCGTACGTGGCCACAACCCGGCCGGGCCTGCTGCTGCACCGGCGAGTATCCTGCTCAGGCCATCGGCTGGGCGATGTCGGCAATGCGGTAGCCGGCACTCTGCACGGTGTGCAGCAGCGGACGGTCGAACGGCTTGTCGATGATCTTGCGCAGGTTGTACAGGTGGCTGCGCAGGGTGTCCGAATCCGGCAGGCCATTGCCCCAGATCTCGCGCTCGATCTCCTGGCGGGTGACCACGCGCGGCGATTCGCGCATCAGGATGGTCAGAAGGCGCAGGCCGATCGGCGAAAGCTGCAGCTCGGTGCCGGCACGGGTCGCACGCATGCTGACCGGATCGAGCACCAGGTCGGCCACCTTCAGCACTTCCGAACCGACCTGGCGACGTTCGCGACGGATCAGCGCGCGCAGGCGGGCTTCCAGCTCCTGGATCGCGAACGGCTTGGTCAGGTAGTCATCGGCACCGAAACCCAGGCCGGTGAGCTTGTCGTCCAGCGTGTCGCGTGCCGTGAGCATCAGCACCGGGGTGGACTTGCGCGCATCGTTGCGCAGGCGACGGCACACTTCGATGCCATCCAGGCGCGGCAACATCAAGTCGAGCACCACGACGTCATAGCTGTTCTCCGCCGCAAGGCGGTAGCCATCCAGGCCGTCCTGTGCATAGTCGACTTCGAAGCCGCGACCTTCCAGGTATTCCCCGATCATCTCGGAGATGTTGCGGTTGTCTTCGACCACCAGCACCAAGCCGGAGGTCTCCTTCGTCTGACGCATGTGATTCCCTCTAACTTCAGCTTTGTGAAACATGCCGGATCGACGGTGGACGCGATGTGAAGTTCCGTCAAGAGGTAAACAAACGGTTCAGAGCAGCGGCCTCAGCAGCGGCCAGACGTTGTCCAGCACCTTTGGCTGCGCCTGTGCGGTCGGGTGCAGGCCGTCGGCCTGCATCATGCCCGGCTGCAGGGCGACGCCCTCCAGCAGGAAGGGCAGCAGCGGCACCTTGTACTGCGTGGCCAGCGCCCTGTAGGCCGCCGCCAGGCGCTGGCGATAGGCCGGCCCGTAGTTGGGCGGCACGTCAATGCCCAGCAGCAGCACCTTCGCGCCGGCCTTCTGGCTGGCCTGCACCATCTTTCCCAGGTTGCCCTGCACCTGCGCCGGGGTCAGCCCGCGCAGTGCGTCGTTGCCGCCAAGGGCGATCACTACCACGGTCGGCTTTTCCTTCGCCAGCAGGGCCGGCAGGCGGGTGAGTGCGCCGGCGGTGGTCTCGCCGCTCATGCTGGCGTTGACGATGCGCGCCGGGGTTTTCGACTGCTGCCTGACCCGCTGCTGCAGCAGGCTGACCCAGCCGGCGTCGGCAGGGATATTGTGGGCAGCACTGAGGCTGTCGCCGAGCACCAGCACGGTGCCGGCCGGACTTTTGGCACAGGCCAGCCCCGGCAACAGCAGGAACCCTAGCAGCAGCACCATCATCGCGCCGGCTCGCCGGCTCCATCCCGTCTTGCGCATTGGAGTCTCCTCATCGACAGCCTGTCCCCCCGCAGCGCGCCCGTCGCCATCGCCGTCGACCAGGTCGGCAAGTCCGTGCAGGGCCCGGAGGGTGAAGTCCACATACTGGACAACATCACCCTGACGGTCCATGAAGGCACCAGCGTGGCCATCGTCGGCGCCTCCGGTTCCGGCAAGACCACCCTGCTCGGCCTGCTGGCCGGGCTGGACCTGCCCAGTCGCGGCCGCATCGCGCTGGCTGGCCAGGACCTGTCGGCGCTGGACGAGGAGGCCCGCGCCCAGCTGCGCGCGCTTGAGGTCGGCTTCGTGTTCCAGAGTTTCCACCTGCTGCCGGCGCTGACCGCCGCCGAGAATGTCGCGCTGCCGCTGGAGCTGGCCGGGCGCGAGGACCGAGCGCGGGTCGATGAAGTGCTGGCCCAGGTCGGGCTGGCCCATCGCGCCCGCCACTATCCGCGCCAGTTGTCGGGCGGCGAGCAGCAGCGCGTGGCATTGGCACGTGCGTTCGTCACCCGTCCGCGCATCCTGTTCGCCGACGAACCGACCGGCTCGCTGGACCACGCCACCGGCCAGCACATCAGCGACCTGCTGTTCGAACTCAACGCCGGCAGCGGCACCACCCTGGTGCTGGTCACCCACGACCTGCGCCTGGCCCAGCGTTGCCAGTACATCCACCGCATCGACGACGGCCGCCTGCTGCCGGTCGAGCGTGGGGCGCAGGCATGAACCTGCTGCGGCATGCGTGGCGCGCGCTGCGCCGCGAGGCGCTGGCCGGTGACCTGCTGACCGTGTTCGCCGCACTGGTGCTGGGCGTGGCGGTGATGACCGCGGTCGGCACGCTGGTGAACCGGGTCAACCTGGCACTGACCGGCAGCGCGGCGGAAATGCTCGGCGGCGACCTCGGCATCGCCGGGCGCGATGACCCGCCGCAGGCATTCGCCGACGAGGCGCAGCGGCGTGGACTGGCCTTCACCCGCATCGCCAGCTTCGGCAGCGTGCTGTTCAACGGTGATGCCAGCCAGATGGCCAGCATCAAGGCGGTGCAGGCGGGCTATCCGCTGCGTGGCACGCTGCGGGTGCGCAGCACGCCCGGTGGCGCGCTGATCGCCAACGCCGGCATGCCGCCCAAGGGCCAGGCCTATGCCGACCCGCGCCTGCTGCAGGGGCTGGGACTGAAGGCCGGCGACGATCTCGAGTTCGGCGCTGGCACGCTGCGCATCGCCGGCATCATCGAGGCCGAACCGGATACCGGTGGCGACCTGCTGACGCTCTCCCCCACCCTGCTGGTCAACCGCGCCGATGTGGAAGGCACCGGCCTGCTTGGCCCCGGCAGCCGCATCAACTACCGGCTGATGTTTGCAGGACCGGCAGGACAGGTCGCGTCCCTGCGCCAGTGGCTGCTGCCACAGGTAAAAGGCCTTCGCCTGCTGAGCGTGGACGACACCCAGCGCGGTGTGCGCCAGGCCTTCGATCTGGCCGGGCGCTTCCTCGGCCTGAGCGCACTGCTGGCGGTATTGCTGACCGGTGTGGCTACGGCGCTGGCGGCCAACCGCTTCGCCCTGCGCCGCATCGACCAGGTGGCGATCCTGCGCTGCCTGGGCGCGCGCCAGCGCGACATCCTGCTTGGCCTGGCGCTGCAGCTGCTGATGCTGGCGGTGCCGGCCTGTGCGCTCGGCATCGGCTTGGGCATGGCCGCGCAGGAAGGCCTGGTGCAGGTGCTGGGTAGCCTGGTGCCGCAGCGCTTGCCGCTACCCGAGGCAATGCCGGCGCTGACCGGCGCCGGCATCGGCCTGTTGCTGCTGTTCGGCTTCGGCCTGCCGCCGCTGCTGCGCCTGCGCGGGGTGCCGCCGATGCGCGTGCTCAACCGCTCCTTCGCCGCCCTGCCCCCGGCCTCGCTGCTGGCCTACGTAGCAGCGCTGGCGGCGAGCCTGCTGCTGGCGGTGCAGGTGACCGGTGATCTCAAGCTGGCGCTATGGGTGCTGGGCGGCCTGGCCGCGTTGGCGGTCGCGGCCGGAGTGGTCGGCTTCGTGCTGCTGCAGCTGCTGCGCGGCCTGCAGCACCGCCTGCACGGCCACTGGCGGCTGGGCCTGGCGGCGCTGACCCGGCGCCGGATGCTGGCGGTGATGCAACTGGTCGGGCTGTCGTTGTCGCTGTGCGCGCTGTTGCTGCTGGCGGTGACCGGCCCCGGCCTGCTGCAGCAATGGCGCGAACGCCTGCCCGCGGATACGCCGAACTACTTCCTGATCAACATCCAGCCCGAACAGCGCGACAGCGTGCTGGCCGCGCTGCGTGGACTGGGCGCCAACGACGCCAGCATCGAACCGATGGCCACCGGCCGCCTGATCGCGATCAACGGCAAGCCGCCGCTGCGCGTGGATCGCGAGCCCGGTCAGGACGGACAAGCGGCACAGGGCGAAGCCCAGCGCGATGATGACGACGAGAACCGGCCGTTGAACTTCAGCTGGCGCAGCAGCTTCCCGCCGGCCAACACGCTGATGAACGGCACCTTCTGGACGCCCGACAGCACGGCGGCGGAGGCGTCGGTTGAAATCGGCTGGGCCAAGCGCTACGGCGTGTATCCGGGCGACCGCATCACCATTGCAGTAGGCGAGCAGAAGCGCGAGTTCACCGTCACCAGTGTGCGCAAGGCCGACTGGAACACCTTCCGGCCGAACTTCTTCGTGCTGCTGAATCCGAATGCGGTGGGCGACACCCCGCACAACCTGCTGTCGGCGTTTCATCTGCCGGCCGGCAAGGCAGCCGGGCTGGGCGAGCTGGTGCGCGCGCAGCCCAACCTTTCGCTGCTGGACGTGGACGCGGTGATCTCGCAGGTGCGCGATGTGATGGAACGGGTGGCACAGGCGGTGCAGCTGGTGATGGTGTTCAGCCTGCTGGCCGGCGTGCTGGTGCTGCTGGCCGCGCTGCAGGCCACGGCGGGCGAGCGCCGCTACGACAGCGCGGTGCTGCGCACGCTGGGCGCGACCCGGCGCCAGCTGCGTGGCGCGGTACTGGTGGAATTCGGCGCGCTGGGCACGCTGGCCGCGTTGCTGGCGGTGGGCGCCGCGGCTGTGATCGGCGTGGCGGTCTCGCAGAAGGTGTTCGAGCTGCCGTTGCTGCCGCCGTGGCCGGGCCTGCTGGTCGGCGGCGTGGTCGGCATCGGGCTGAGCCTGCTGGCGGGCTGGTGGGGTACGCGGGCGATCCTGCATACGCCACCGGCATTGGCGCTGCGCGAGGCCTGAGGCGGCGCCGAACCGGGGCGCGTGCCGAGCAAGCTCGGCACCTACCAAGAGCCCAGGACGGCGCTGCCAGTGTTCAAGGAACAAGCGCATCCACGCATGGCGTGGATCTTATCTCTTGCCAATCTGGCACCTTGGGTGCCGAGAGCCCGGCGTGGGCGACCGTGTGGATCCAGGTCTTGCGACCGAGAAGTAGCTTGGGTCCCCACGCCGGATTCTCCCTGAACCGCC
>NZ_JCAFRS010000014.1:0-24675 GCF_059368435.1 Stenotrophomonas sp. YJH_SMC_54
AGTGGCCCAGCGCGTGAACCACGCTGGATCTAGTGATCCAGTCATCGTTGCAGTGCGCAGTAGATTGCCGCCACCTCCCAACGTCTTCACCCGAGCTTCCATCGTCTGTACGACAGATGCGTCAGCCTTTCCGCCAAGCGAAGTCTGTATGCCCGATATCTGCTGCGCCTGAGACGCCTGCGCTTGCCCCTGCTCCGTCACTTGGGTCTTCAGCTGATTGAAGCCGCTCGCCGATACATCCCCCACCTGTGTTTTCAGGCTCACCAGGTCCTGCGCAGTCGCATCCAGCGTGGTCCCCTGCTGGATCACCGTGGTCTGGAGCTGGTTGAACGCGGTTGCGTTCACGTCGCCAACCTGCGTCTTCAGGCTGGTCAAGTCCTGAGCCGTCGCCTCCAGTTTCTGGCCCTGTTGAGTGACCGTCGCGGTGAGCCCCTGGATTGCAGCGGCATTGGCATCTGCCTTGGCATTCACCCCATCAACGCCGGTCTGCAGCTGGGTGATCTGCTGCGAGGTCGTCTCTATCTTGTCCTCGGCGGTCGTGACGCGCGTCGTCAGCTGCTGCAAGGCGGTGGTGTTGGCCGCAGTTGTTCCAGCCAAATCGGTCACATCGCTGCGTAAAGCGGTGATCAGCCCTGCCTGCGACGTGATCGTCTCGTCATGCTGGGTAACCTTGGTGCTGAGATCCGATATCGCCTGAGCGTTGTTGTTGCCCTGGTCAATGATCGCCGGCAGCGAGGCATTGATGGTCGTGATCGACTGCGCCAGCGCACCGGTTGTGGTCGCCGTGGCTTCCTCGAGCGATGTGACCGAAGCAGCAGTAGCAAGCGCCCCATCCCCCGCGGGCATCCTGGCCTCCATGGTGCTGATGCGCCGCACCTGCGCGGCATCTGCCGCAACGCGGGCCTTCAGCTCCTCGTACGCCAGGCCAGAGGTCAACTGGAGCGGGTCCGAGCCGGTGTAGTTGCCTCGGATCTGCACCGCCAGCGTGTTGCGCTGGGCAGCCTCGGCAGCATCGGCCGAGATCCGGGCCTCCGTTTCGGCCTGAACCACCGCCACGGACGCCCCAGGCTGCGGGCGGCCGACAGCGACGTAGTCGATCAGGAAGTAGTTGGCCACCGATTGCTCGGTGCCCAGCTGCAGGCGAATAGCGTCGACCGTAGCCGGCCACCAGGCTATGTCCTGCACGTCCACGGTGGCCACTCCGCTGGCGTCCCACGCCGGCTCCGGGATGACGGCGCGCTTCTGCGTGCTCCATGCCTGATCCGTGGTCGTGATCCACTGTAGGGATCCGCCCCACGCCGGGCTGCCCACACGCTTCACGCGCAGCTTGACGAAGCGATAGGCGCTGCCGTCGACGGCCAAGGCCACCGGCGACTGCACCCATGGCGCGGTGGCATGGTTGGCGGGCCGCAGCCAGCCATCCACGAGCGTCGGGGGGCCGTTGCCGATCCACCCGTCAGTCGTTTGGTTGAAGGGCCAGATCTTGATGCTGTCGAATTGCGTGCCGCTGCCGGCGGCAACCTCCGACACCGAGCGGGCCAGTGACTCGTCGGCGCTCTGCCGCAGTTGCTGTTCCTGGGTGATCGCCGCTTCGCGCGCCAGCTTTTCATTCAGGATGGCGTCGACTCTTGCTTGGGCTTCCGCGCTGATCGCCTGCATAGCCTCGGTCACGCCCTGCTGCCGCAGCAGTGCCTCGGCGACCAGGTCCTGTGCAGCCTGCGCCAGCCCGGCAGCGCGTGCCGCCGCCTCGTCTGCGATCGCTTGGATGCGGGCACTGATCTCCGCCGCCAGCTTGGCCTGCTGTTCGGCCAGGTCCTTCGAAGTGGTGGGCGGTACAGCGCCCACCACGGTTCCGGTGCCTGTCTTGCCGCGAACGGTCGGGGTGATCTGGAACCACCACGTCTTGCCGCTGCCGTCGCTATAGACATAGCGCGTCTCGGTGGTGCGGTGGATCTCCGTCCAAGGGCCGTCCTGGCTATCGCTGCGCGATATGACGTAGATCACGCCCTCCAGATCGACGGCGTCCCATTCGAGCACGACGCCGTCGGCCACCGGCGTAGGATTGACCCCATTCGCCGGCGGCACGTCCGGCGCCTTGAAGGGCACCGGGAACCACGTGGAAAAGCGCGGCGCCACCGGAGACGCGGACGGCAGCCCGCCCACGCCGATTTCCACCAGCGTGAGTTTCCTTGCTTGCATTGCTGATTACCTCGCGTTGAGTGCTTCGCGCAGCGCTGAACTGCTGGCGTTGCGTACGCCCTGGGTAGTGGTGGACACGAGTTGGCGGAGCAGCTGGTTCTGCTCTGCCAGCAGAGCGTTGCTCTGCTGCACGGCGGCGGTGGTTTGTGTCTGGGCGTCGTTGTTAACGACCAGGTCGAACACGGCCCGGCTGAAGTTGTCCGGCAGCGCCTCGATCGCGTCCGCCAGCGCCCCCATGCTCGTGCCGTCCGTCTGGTTGAGGTCGCCGACCTTCATGCCGTCGATCAGGCCGCTCACGCGGCCGTACAGGCTGTTGTAATCCTGCCCGCTGGCGTAGAGATTCCGACCAAAGCCCAGCGCTGCCTGTGCGGCCGCCTGCGCGGCGCTGGTGTCGCCACCGGACACCGCCCGCTCCAGTTCCTTCATCGCTTCGCCCAGCTTCTCCTGGTCCGTCAGCGGCGAAAGGTCACTGATCGACAGGCCGTACTGCATGGCCTTCTTGTCTTTGTCGATCTGCGCCTGCAGCTTGCCCATGTTGGTGGCACGAAGCGCCTCTATCTTGGCCAGGTCCTCAGCCCGAGCGCCGGACAAGCCGAGCGCCTTGGCATAGTCGTTTGCCGACTTCACCTGCTGGCGATACGTGCGCTCGATCGACAGTGCCTGCGACTGGTACTGCGTCAGGTTGGCCGTCATCAGCTGAGTGCTCACGTCGGCCATGAGGCTGGCGTAGTTGCCGAGCAGCCCGGTCACCTTCTGCACCTGGGTGGCCAGGTCCGTGCCTGCGACGGCGGCCAGATCCTGGAAGTAGTCGACCGCCTTGTTGACCTTGTCGACCTCCAGGCCGTTGAGCGCCCGGCCCAACTCATCGGCGTTGCCAACGGCCAGCGCGATCGACGCACTGAGCGCGGTGAACACATCCGACGCCTCGAAGTAGCCGTCGAGTTGGCCACCGAACCCCGCCGCCTTGACCGCCTCGGTGTACAACCGATTGGTCATGTCGCTGAGGTATGCCTCCAGCTGCGCCTTGGCTTCAGTGGAGTCGGCCGACAACTGGAGCTTCCCCAGGTCCACCTTCACGCTGCCGAGCTTCTGGGTCAGATCCACGCCCAGCTGCTTGGCCAGATCGGTTGCAGCACCGCGGACCTGGCGCGCGGCCATATCGAACGTGCGATCGATGCCAGGGTCCAGCGCGCCGAACTGTGTCCACTTCTTGTCGCTGCGGAACAGACCGCCCTTGGCCTTGATATCGGCATAGCTCTGGCCGTCGAACCCGCCGAAGCCATAGCTACCGGTGATGCCCTGCCCGGTGACCTTGGGCGCCTGACGGCCGAACAGCTTGGCGTGGATGCTGGAGCCGGACAGGATCGACGCGACCTTGTCGTTGAAGCCCAGAGCACGGAACCCCTTGTCGGCCAAGCCGACCGCACCAGCGGTGGCGATTTTGCCGGCCCAGCTCTCACCGTTGGCGATGTTCCAGCCCTGGTCGAACAGCTGGGCGTTCTTCATCATGCCGGCGACGATCCAGCCGATGATGGGGACCGCCGCCGCTGCTGAGCCAGCAGCGCCTGCACCCGCCGCACCTGCGCCGGCTCCTGCACTGCCACCACCGATCAACCCGGAGAAGCTGGAACCGGTCATCCCGGCCATGCTGGTCACGTCGCCGAAGCCTGTCAGGGTTCCCGCTGCGGCCCCGGCGGAACGGCCGAACCCGAACAGGCCCTGGCCCTTGGAAAGCAGCCCGGCCACCGTGCTCACGTTCTGGCCGCCGGCCGCAGAGCCATTGCCGCCGAACAACCCCATCAGACTCTGCAGGTTCAAGCCACCCCCCTGCCCGTTCATCCCGTTGAGGATCTGCGTCTGGATCGGGATCACCAGCTTCTGCTGCAGGAACTCGCGGGCCAGGTCACGCAGCCCGCGCTTGGCGGCATCCTTCAGGTCGTCCCACAGGTTGTCGAAGTCCCGCATGCCGCCGGCAACGAAGTCGGCCATGGCGTCAGCGGCATCCTGCAGGGGGCGCATCCCCTCCTGCAGCGGGCGCACCCCCTGCATGGGGCGCAGCCCCTGCGCCCGGTGCAGTACCTGCCTTTCCAGCCTTGCGGCCAGCCTTCGACGGCGCAGCGGCCTTGTCGAAGTTGGCCGGAGTGACCTTGTAGACCGTGCTGCTGTTGAACCGGCGGTCACGGGTCAGCAGGCCAACGGCCTCCAGATGATCCATTGCCGTGCGCACAGCGCGCGCCGACATGCAGCAGCGAGCGGCGATGGTGCCCACCGCCGGCCAGCACACACCGTCGTCGTTGGCCTGATCAGCCAGCGATATCAGCACAGCCTTCTGCGTGACGCTCAGGCCCTGCAGCGGCCAGCACTGCGACATGATGATGGTCGACATGTCAGAGCCCCAGCATCAGGTTCTCGCCCGGCGCAACCGGCCACCAGGTGCATGCAGGCTTGCCGGTGGTTGCGCACGGCGCGGTTGGGCCGCGCCAAATGCGTCCCTCGCGGGCCAGCTCAGGCAGTCGGCGACCCAGCATGTGGCGATCGAGGCCAGTCAGCGTCGACAGATGCAGGCTGCTCTGGCCAGGATGGCGAATCACAGCAGCCTCGGTCTTGGCGTGCTGGACGCGCAGCGCTCCGCTGGCGACGAGGTCGGCAGCGGCGGCATGGCTGGTGTGCGGATCAGTGGAGCGCGCGAGCGTGCTGCTCATCGGTACTACCTCGTGGAGTCTTCGGGACGTTTCAGGCCCTGAAAAGGGACAACTTCGCCGTTACTTCTCGGGAGCCGGTAGCGGCGCCCAAGTTCGCCGCGTGCCAGCTCTGTTGCAGCCTCCTCGGGAGTGATCCCCCGCGAGGCCGCGTATTGATCAAGCTGCTTTCGCTGGTCGCGCGACAGCTGAATTTCCATGGACCCTCCCCAGGGACTCGTTGGGTCCTTCAGGCCACATCACGGTCGGGGCTACGCTGTTCCAACGCGGCAAGGCCGGCCAGCACCAGGTCACGAACGAACACCGCGGGCTGACGCCCGTTGAAGTTCGCTGCCGCATCGATCAAGGCCTTTTCCGTGTCGTTGAACCGGACCTTGATCGGGTTGTCACGAAGGTTCGAAGGATCTGCGTACATATCCGTATGAGAGTTCAGGAGGGAGTTGTGAAACGAACTGCTACAGCGCGCGGCAAGTCAGGCCGCATCAACCGGGACGATTCGGTCATGGTCGAAATCCGTGGGTGCTACGGGATCAGGCGGTTTGGGCTCTCCGCCGAGCAGGCGCTGGATCTGCGGCAGCGCGGGCAACGCACCGTCTTCCGGCCACGCTTCCACCTGTTCGGCCGGAAGCTGCAGCAAAGTGGCCAGGTGCCTGTCGCTGGCAATACCCAGACGAGCGCGCAGCGCGCGCTTGCTCATGCGACTGTCAACCAGGTGGCGAATGGCTGCGCCTTCCGCCGAACCGCTTTGGAGGAACCGGCTCGAATGCAACTTCAGCAACGCAAAGGCACTAGCAGCTCGTGGAGACTGTGATCGCCCTGTGGCGAGATCACCTACGGTTGATCCAGCTGCGCCAATCGCCTCGCCGATCTGGGCATACGTCATGCCCGCCGACTGAAGCTCACCGATGATGGAAGCCCAAGATTTGTCCATACCGACCACACTACGGTATTCCGTAGGCGCCAGTCAACGGCATTCCGTTACGGAGTTCCGTTCAAATGATGAAATGGAGACTATTGGCACAAGAATTCGCGCAGAGCGCGAAGCCCAGGGGATCAGTCGCGGTGAGCTGGCGAAGTTCGCCGGCATCGCGCCGACCACTCTTTCGAATCTTGAACTGGGCCTATCGAAATCCAGCACCGCCCTCCACAAGATCGCCGCTCGGCTCGGCGTCCATACCGATTGGCTGGAAACCGGGCGCGGCCCCAAGGGCAGCGATGGGGTCCCCGTCGCATCGTTCTCGGAGACTGAGACGCCACCCGGCTATGTTCGCTTCGACTTGTTCGAAGGGGGTGCGGGAATGGGCGCAGGGATGGTCAACCAGGACTACCCAGAGGTGGTGAAGACCATCGAGGTCGCAGAATGGGAAGTTCGCAGGAAGCTCGGTTACCTACCCAAGCCAGGCAGGATCCAGATCATCACCGGCCGCGGGCCGTCGATGAAGCCCAAGCTCGAAGACGGCGACATTGTCTGGATCGACACCAGCTGCGACTACTTCGATGGCGACGACTACTACCTGATCAACATCGGGGGCGAGACGCAGATCAAGATGCTGCAGAAACGCGGCGACGGTCTCTACGTCGTAAGCGTCAACACCGACTTCCCGGCCTACCGTCCGGATCCGGGCGACGTGAGCATCCTAGGGAAGGCGCTGATCCATGCAGGCCTGCGGAAGTTCTAAGTAGCGAAGAAATTCTCACTACCGTCCCAATTTGGGACAACCAAAAAAAGCCCCGCCGAAGCGGGGCTTTTTGTGAACCGTAGCGGTGAAGTTACATGCCTCCGCAGGCAACCTTCTTCTGCATAAAAGAATCGACAGGCGGGCTGGATTCTTCGTCTGCCTGGGCCGCACTCATCTTGGACTGCAGATCGGCCATGATCTCCTTCACTTCCGAAGTCGCGAAGCGCGACAGCAGGTCTCTGATCATGGGCTGATACGCGATCCCATGATGTTCCGCGATCATCTTCAGTCCCTCAATGAGGGGTACTGGCAGGCGAATCGAAACCAGCTTCATCGCCATTGCCTGATTGAAATCGTTCTGCACGCTCTGCGGCGCGACGGCCACGTGCTCCTCGCTACGCCCATACTCGCCATCGTCCCAGGCGGCGTTGATCTGCTGATCAATCATGTGCGTGTTCATGTTGCTTCCTCAAAAGTCTGTGGGTTGCCCGTACTTCCGATAGATCCTCAATTCGGTCTCATTCGGCGGGTAGCAAGTTCGCAGGTAGAAGTCGCCCTTCGGTACATAGCAGACCTTCAACAGCCGCCGCTTATTCGTCGGGGCGATGAACCATACGGTCTGAGGATCGGTCTTGTGATCCTCCCTGGTATCGATCAGCAACTGACCTGTCATGTTGGAAAAGCACTGATGGACTTCGGCCTCGTTGACATCGTGCTTCTCTTCCAGCTTCTTCTTCACTTCCTTGGAAATTACGATCTTCACCATTCCATGGCCCTCCCTGCTGAGCGGAGCATTCTAGCTAGCACACGCCCGTATATACAAGCCCCCTCCTTTGGGGTTCATACATATATGTGCCTAGCATCAGCTCTGTATATACACCATACCTGATGGCAGGTGATCCGCCTGTGCACGAAGTCACGTCTTGGGTTACCCGAGTTGGGGCCTGTTTAACGTTAAACGGGTAGAGGTGAGGTCCAGCCATTGTTGCAGCCTGGCTCAGCCGTATCACTTGCAGGGGTGGTCGAGCCGTTCATGAACCAAATTCCGTAGATTCATAATTCACTACGGAATTCCGTTTGACATGGCATTACGGTATTCCGTAGTCTTGCGCTGTCGCCCACCACCACCACCCCATCCCGGGGCCGGGCGCAGGAGATCACGCATGGCCACCCTTTCCTTGGGCTGCCGATCGGCAGAGATGAAAGTCACCGCTGACCACGTCAGCGAACGCGTCATCGCAGACATGGGCGCTGCCCGCCTGCACCTCACCGCCGACGAGGCGGAGCAGCACGCGCACCAGCTGCAGGCAGCAGCTAAGCAGCTGCGCGCTGCACTCCAGGATGCCGCCGCATGAGCGCCGCCCTCGCCAACCACTCCAACGCTCAGCGCGCCGCTGCAGCCGCAGGCATCGTCGCCCGCGCCGGGCGCCGCTGGGGCCTCCTCCCCTACCAAGTCGTCGTCGCCGCGAGCATCGCCGCCAATGCCGTCCTACGGCAGGGCAAGAGCGCTGCAGGTGCTGTCGCCGCCGCTCGCCGCGCAGCGCGCGTGCAGGCAGGTGCTGCATGAGCGCACCCAACGCCCCGAGCTTCGCCATCATCGAAGTGCCTGGCTGCGGCATGCGCCTGCGCGCCATGAAGGATGAAGGCGGCTGGAGTGTCTCAGGCTGGCGCCGCACCCACGGCGCCAAGGCCATGGTCATGTTCGCAGCTGCGGATGCCGCGCCGACCTTCAGCGAGACCGCTGGCCAGCATCACGTTATTGCCGGCCGTACCTACATCGCAGTCCCGCCTGCAAGCCGGAAGAAGCTGCAGGCGTTCATTGCATCCACCGAGGGCGCAAGCGCCCAAGGCGGGGCCGAATGAGCCGTCAGTATCGCGACGATCACCCGGCTCTGGACACTCATCTCTCGGTGCTGGAAGGCGCCGCCATGGACGCGTTTGATGCCGGCTGGGACGCATACCCACCAGGTGCGCGCTGCATCGTTCGCTCACAGCGCTATGGCCACCCGCCGGTCGAACGGGAGGCATTGATCGTTAGCACCACTGTCCACCTGCACATGAGCGTCAACGGAAGGCCGTGGGCTTCGATCAATGTGCGCACGAAGAACCTGAAAACCGGGAAGTACCGCGTGTTCTACCCGTCCGTCGAAGTCGCCGGCAAGCCGAGCGTTCGCGTTATAGGCGGCCAGCCGTGACCGAACACGACTTCTTCGCCGCCATGGCCGTCGGCATCCCGCCCATCACCCCGCCCGCGCCGGCCGAGCGCACCAGCGAACAGGAGACCGAGTAATGCGCCACCTGGCCCTGCCCTTCTTCTGCGTCGTGTTCCTCGGGGTCGCCCTCGGCGAAGCATTCGCCAACGGCGTCAGCTCGCGATTCGGCGCCGCCTTCCTGGTCGCAGCAATCCTGTGGGCCGTCATCGCCTACATCGAGATCCGCGCGGCATGGCCACCGTTCGCCACGGCAATGAGTCGCCGTCGCGAACAACGGCGGGAAGGCTGGAAGCCGCCCGTGCGGAACCCTGGGCCGCCAGCCGCTCCAGTCTGCACCGACGACACCCACTAATCCCCTGCCCTGCGCTCTCCCCCTGTAGCGCAGGGAACCCGCGCCGGCCGGGTTCCAACAGCCGGCAACCCATTCCACATCGAGATCTGCCATGACCACTTCTGTCGTTGTCGATTTCCACACCGAACCCGAGTTCCCCAAGCTGGACAACGGCGAGCGCCCAAGGATCGAACTGATCCGCGAACAGGTCGCCAGCTACGTCGAGGGCTACACCGTGGCCAAGGGGCACAAGCCCGCACGCATCGTCCTGCAGGCCCAGGACCTCATGCACTGCCAGCGACGGGTCCGGGCTCGCATGCAGAAGCCCCATCGCGACCAAGCAAAGGCCGAGTGGCAGGAGCGTCGCAAAGCCGGGTCGAAGGAGCGTTGGCGCGACGCCAAGCCCGAGCCCGTTGCTCTGGACGGCATGACCTGGTGCGGCATCCCCATCGAAGGCGTCGGCTACAGCCGCCATCGCGCCGTCGACAAGCACTGACCCATGGCCAAGCCGGTCCAGATGGACATTTTCGACGACGACCCAGCGCGCGAGGCAGCCGCCTGGCGCGTGCAGGCGGAAGAGTCGCTGAAGCACTTCCAGTTCCCCGAATCGATCCGTCTGGAACGGCACGCCTACTACCTCGGCGTGGCCGAACAACTTGAAGCCAGGGCGCGCGGCGCGCGCTCCACCAACAGCAAGGACATGCAGTGATGACAGACGATCGCGAGCACCTAGCGGTGATGGCGCTGATCAAGACCGAGGCGGCGAGCAGTTACTACCAAACGCTCACGAACTACTGCGAACGTCTATTGCAGCAATCGCACCATATCCGCAACGGCGCGCTGCATCTTTTCTTGGGTTCGCTTCAACAATGCGTACGTAGCAACCCACGCCTCACCCTCGTAGGTCACTGGGTCATCAAACCAGTGGTCGGGCGCGATGTACTCGCCCAAATCTTCGCTGAGCTCCCTGAAATGGTAGTAAGCGCTCTGCGCGGCATGACCCGCCGCCCCCAGCAGCCCTATCGAAGGCAGGACCTTCTCAAGATCGGCGAACCTCTCACGAAGATACCCGACACCAAAGTCCTCTCCCGACTCGTCGGTGCCTATGAAGCCTGGCTTGCGCCCGCCATCAAGCTGTGTGAGCGCCCAAGTAAGAGTCCTCTCGGCCTTCTTGAACTCAGGAAGAACTACCAAGGCAGCATTTCTTGCCGTGGCAGCTGCGGCCGCTCGCGCATCGCGCTGGGAGCGAAAGAACAGCCAAACACTCACCGCTACGCCAACCATCGAACCCGCACCACTCACCCAATCCGCAACGCTGCCCAGTTCCATGTCCGCCCCCTTCAACGCCTGCCACAAAGATACCCAAATTTTCGGGGGTCAGTTCATGCCTGATCTCCTTCCGATCCTTGTGGCCTGCGAGTACAGCGACACCGTGGCGTCAGCCTTCCGCGCGTTCGGTTTCGATGCGTACTCGTGTGATCTTCGTCCTAGCGAAGGCGATCCGCGCTGGCACATCCAAGACGACGTGCGGAACCACCTGCAGGCCGGCCGCTGGCTGGCGATGGTGGCCCACCCCTACTGTACCTTCAACACGCTGGCCGGTATCCGCTGGATGTACCACCCGGACGACACCGCGCTGCCGCAGCCTGACCGCCGCCGGCACCCGAAGTACCCGAACCGGATGCGTGACTTCCTGGAGGGCGCACTGCTGTTCGCCGACCTGATGGCAGCGCCCGTAGAGTTCATCGCCGCGGAGAACTCGAAGCCGCATGGCCTGGCCATGAGCGTTCTGGGCCGGCCGACGCAGACTGTGCAGCCGTACGACTTCGGCAGCCCCTTCACCAAGGGCGCCACGCTCTGGCTGAAGAACCTACCGGCGCTGGTGGCAACCCACACAAAGGCCCAGGTGATCGAGCAGCACGGGAAGATCGAGGCCCGTTGCCACCTGATGCCACCAGGTCCGGACCGCGAGAAGGAGCGCTCGCGCTTCGATCCGGCGATTGCCGCGGCCATGGCCCAGCAGTGGGGGGGGCACATCCTCGAAACGAAGGCAGCAAACCGCACGCAGGTCACCGTGCCTGTCGATCTGTTTGCAGCTGCATGAACACCGCCACCGAGCAGCTGCGCGCTGCGCTGGCCACGAACTGAAGGATTACAGCATGACCGCACCACTGCCCATTTCCGCGGCCACGGCCGTCGAGGCCACCAAGGCATCGTCGCCTGTCGCCGCGGTTGTCTCTGCCATGCGACGTATCGACCCTGCCGGTGACCCGGTTGCAGCCGACCAGGTGCGCGCTTGGGCTGACACCCTGCTGAAAGCGCTCTACACCGCTCAGCCAGTGCGCTGGGAGTACCGCAACAAGGACGATCACCGGCCTGGCTGCTGGATGCAGGCCGACGCAGGGCACGTGTACGGCGCACAGCAGCGCGGCCTGGTTGTCCGCGCCCTGTTCGAGACACCGCGCGTAATCCAGCCCGAGAAGGTCCACGACTTCCAGCGCAATGAGTGCACACGCTGCGGCATGAGCCAGGACTGGGCAGGCCCGGATTGCTTCCCGCCGGACAAGAAGGTCGATCCGCGCACCCTGCTCCCGTTCGACCCGTCCTGGCTGGTCCAGCCACTGCAGTGGCTCAGGGACGCGCCGGCCAACCTCAACGCCTACGACCGCCGCCACCGTGCAGCGCAAGCCGCCTTCCTCCTGGAAAAGCTCCAGGCCCACATCGAGGAGTGCAACAAGCCATGACCCAGGAACATATCAGCCACCCGGAAGGGTTGCCGAACTGCGCCGCCGGCCACCGAGCGCGCCACATCCACGACAAGCGCTGCGCTTCCGCCGGCGGGGGCCACCTGGTCGAGTGCGCATGCAGGGCGACCAGCAAGCATGCCGATCCGGACAAGGCCATCGCAGCGTGGCGCCGGCTCAACCGTCCGGCGCGCAGCGCACGCAAAGGGCAACCGGCGCTGCCGGAGAACGTGCTGCAGCTGCCGCTCCTGGGTTCGCCACGGGAGGTGCGCCGTGTCGGTGGCTGAAAAGATCATGCGCCCTGGAGCACACGGCGATGTGGCCGAGCTAACAGGCGCACACACCAAGCGCAGGCAGATTCAGAATCTGGCCCGCAATGGCATCCCGCATACCATCAATGCGGCCGGATGGCCGGTGGTTATGTGGTCGGCAGTCGATGGCTCGGCGAAGAAAGCGCCCGAGGCAGACGGCGCTTGGTCAAGCAACGCTATGAGGCCCGCAGCCTAATGGGACGACGCTCTAAGGATCCAGGTGCTATCCCACACATGCGGAAGCGTGTGCGGGGCAAGACCACGTATTACTTCTTCGACCACGGCGGCAAGCCGCGCCGCGAAACAGCGCTGGGTAAGAGTTATCCAGAGGCTGTGCGCAAGTGGGCCGAGCTGATGGCGACCGAGGCTGCTGTGCCGGAGATCGTTACTTTTCGCGATGCAGCCAAGCGGTACAAGCAATTGGTCATCCCGAAGAAGCGCGCATCAACGGCCAAGGTCAATCTGGCGGAGCTGGCGAAACTCGAAGAATTCTTCTGCAATCCGCCTGCGCCGCTGGCCAAGATCAGGCCGCTGCACGTTCGTCAGTATCTGGACTGGCGAACCAAAAACGGGACGGTGGCCATGGTCAGCGCCAACCGCGAGAAGGCGCTGCTGAGCCATCTGTGGAACAAGTGCAGGGAATGGGGCTTCACCGACGCGGAGAACCCTTGCAAGGGTGTGCGTGGCTACGGCGAAGCAGGCCGCGATGTATACGTCGAAGACGACGTCTACCGGGCAGTGTGGGATGCAGCAGATCAGCCGCTGAGAGACGCGCTGGATCTGGCCTATCTCACCGGTCAGCGCCCTTCGGACGCACTCAACATGGATAGACGCGACGTGCGCGATGGCTTCCTGCACATCAGCCAGAGCAAGACGAGGCACAAGCTGCGCATTGCGATTGAAGGGGAGCTGGCCGAACTACTCGTGCGCTTCAGCGCCAGGACGTTCAAGCGGCGAGGCAAGCAAAAGGGTGCTGCGATCGTGCACACAGCGCTGCTTCTGGATGAGTATGGCCAACCCCTGAGCAAGGGTCAGCTGCGGAGCCGTTTCGACGCAGCGCGCGCGCGCGCAGGCGTTCCCAAGGTGGAGTTCCAGTTCCGTGATCTGCGCGCAAAAGCCGGAACCGATAAAGCCGATGCGGCAGCGGACATTCGCCAAGCACAGCGCCAGCTGGGACACGCGTCCGTAGTTATGACCGAGAGCTACACAAGAAAAAGGAAGGGGGAGAAGGTGTCCCCAACAAAGTGAGTTGGGGCGTAACAGGCAATGGAACTACGGCCCCCTCACGGCCTGTACGGAGTGCGAGAGCTATGTACCTTGCCAGAAAGTCGTGGTTTCCCTGCGGCGGTGCATAAGCGCCTCATCGCATGCTGCGCGATTGCTGAACCGCCAGTGGGCCCCAACAGAATCGCCTCTACGATCTCCTCCAAATGCAGCGGTTTGCCGACAGACTTCGTTCCCAGCCTAAGCTTCAGCTTGGGCTGAATCCCCTTAGGGGTGATCGCGTAGCTCATCAACGCCTGATACTGGTCGCCTGTATCGTCCGCAGTCGGGTCGTACACAACCCTCCATTCCTTTTCTTCGCTGAACGTCTTGTGCTTCGAGAATAGAGCAGCTCTGCGGAGACGAGCGTAGTAGGCCCACACTACTCGCCTGAGTTGAGATGCATCTGCTTGAGGCCCGAGCGCCCTGATGGCATCTGCGGTCTTTGCGATTGCCCAATCCATCCAAGCAAATCGCTCTTCCGTCGAGCGGTATTCGACAGGAGCGATGACCAATGGTGAGCTCGTGTCCTCCACTAGCTTCGAAGAATCGAAGACTATGGCTACACCTCCCCCATCAGCCCCGTAGGCTCGCCACATCGATAGCAGGCCGTCTTGATCTCCGGGCTCATGCTCACTGAAACAAGCAATATAGGTGTCATATGAGTAGGTCGTCCCGTCCTGATCTCTCGCTTCCTGGAGCGCTTCGATCACTACTCGGTACTGGTCTTCCGAAGAGACGGCTTGTGAGATCGCCCTACTATCAAAGAACCTATCAGTTCCGTTTATCAAGCCCCACCGTAGTTCCTCATGATCGTTCATGACGAACGGGTGTGACATCCAGAACTCATCACCTTTGATGATGGCTTCAGCCACGAACAAGCTAGTGTAATGCGCAAGCTTGGGGGTGACGGCTGGAAAGTGCTTCGAAGGATCGAGATCAGAGGTAAGGTCGGCCCAGAGGCCCTCAATGATCGATTCAGCGCTTCGAACTGTCATACGGACCTCAAGGCTTCACTGGTCCGCGAACTCTCGCAGAGCAGCGAAGACCAGACAAGCCGCCCCCAGCAGATCGGACGAGCTTTGCGGAAATAATGTCCCATTGCGGAAAAGAAAAAGGGCTCCGGATCGCTCCGAAACCCTTGTCTCGCAATGGTGGGCCGTGAAGGATTCGAACCTTCGACCAAAAGATTAAAAGTCTTCTGCTCTACCGACTGAGCTAACGGCCCATTGCACTGCCCCAGCCTTTCGGCGGGGTGGGCATTCTACCCTACTTTACCGGGCCGGGTGAAACCCTGGTGCGTCGAGGTTGCCGGCCAGCGGCCGGCACTACCCGATCTGGTGAGCCCGCTTAAACCTTCTGGGCCTCACGCGCATCCCAGCTGTGATTCCTGCCCGGAGCCACGGATGCGCCTGCCCTTCTGCCTCATTGCCGCCCTGTTGCTGCCCTGTGCGGCACTGGCCGCCCCATCCCAGGTCGTCACCGACGACATCGGCCGCTTCTGGGCCACTTATGACGCTGTGCGCGCCGAGCCCGGCGTTGAACGCCAGGTCGCACTGGTGCAGGAGCGCTACATCGATCCAGGCAGCCCCGGCCTGCATGCGCTGAGGCAGGTCCGTAACTACACCGCCCGCGAATACGCCGAGGCCATGCGTGCGTGGCCGCGCTTCTGGACGTCGGTACGCCCATTGACCGCCAACGCGCAGCAGGCCAGCGCCACACTGGAACGGGACCTGGCCGCCTTCCGCACGCTCTACCCCGCCCTGCGCCCGGCCACCATCACCTATGCCGTGGGCGTGCTGCGTACTGGCGGGACCACGCTGGGTGACAAGGTACTGATCGGTGCGGAGATGGCGCTGGGCGATGAACGCGTGGACGTGAGCGAGCTACCGGAGCCGATGCGCAGCCGCCTGCGGATCTTCTACGACAGCCGTCCGGGGGCGAACAACGCGCAGAACAACCTGCACGAGTACGTGCATACCCAGCAGCGCGAGACTACCGGCAGCCTGGCGCAGTACGCGGTGCGCGAAGGCGTGGCGGAGTATGTGGCCGAACGGCTGAGTGGGCGTCGGCCGGCGCTTCCGCTGTACAGCTACGGGCCCGCGCACGAAGCGGAAATCCGCACGCGTTTCGTCGCTGAAATGGACGGCGGGGATCTGGACAACTGGCTGTACAACAGCGCCGGTAATCCGTTCGGGGTGAGTGATGTGGGGTACTACGCCGGCTACCGTATCGCGCAGGAGTACATGCGCCAGCAGAAGGATGAGAAGGCTGGGATCGCGCGGATGATCGAGCTGGATTATGCCGATCCGGGGGCGGTGCGGGCGTTTATTGAAGCATCGGGGTGGTTGCGGCAGCGGTAGCGCCGGGCCGTGTCTGGCGGACAGTGCCAACCAAGGTTGGCACCCACCAGAGTCAGACCTGCCCGGCGAGTCAGCCAGTGCGAACCAACGGTTCGCACCCACCGAGGGAGCGATTCGCACCCACCATCTGGGAATTCACACCCATCAGGGAAGCCGGCCAGCGGCCGGCACTACCAGGGGCGGTCAGGCGTACAGCGTCGGGTCGGGCACGCCGGCTTCGGCGAAGCCCTGCGCGCGCAGGCGGCAGGCATCACAGTGGCCGCAGGCGGCGCCGTTGGCGTCGGCGTTGTAACAGGACACGGTCAGGCCGAAGTCCACGCCCAGGCGCACGCCTTCGCTGACGATCTGGCCCTTGCTGAGGAACTGCAGCGGCGCGTGTACCTTGATGCCCGCACCTTCCACGCCTGACTTGGTGGCCAGGTTGGCCAGCGCCTGGAACGCGGCCACGAACTCGGGGCGGCAGTCCGGATAGCCGGAGTAATCCACGGCGTTGACGCCGCAGAAGATGTCGTTGGCGCCGAGCACTTCGGCCCAGCCGAGGGCCAGCGACAGCATGATGGTGTTGCGTGCCGGCACGTAGGTGACCGGAATGCCGGCACCACCGGCCTCGGGCACGTCGATGTCGTCGGTCAGTGCCGAGCCGCCGATGCTGCGCAGGTCCACGTCCACGGTCTTGTGCGCGACCACGCCCTGGGCCTTGGCCACGCGGGCGGCGGCATCCAGTTCGGAGGTATGGCGCTGGCCATAGCGCACGCTCAGGGCATGCACGGCAAAGCCCTGTTCCTGGGCCATGGCAATGACGGCGGCTGAATCCATGCCGCCGGAGAGAAGCACGACTGCCTTCTTCATGGGTAAAACATCCGGTTGGGAGGGGAAAGCCAGCACGCTGTCCCGCGCCGGAGCTACATCAGGGAACGCCGCGCGGGCTCATCGGCCCGGCTCGTCGTTCCACAGGATTTTATGCAACTGCATCTGGAAGCGCACCGGCAGGCGGTCTTCGACGATCCAGTCGGCCAGCTGGCGCGCGGTGACCTCGCCCTTGCTGGGCGAGAAGAACACGGTGCAGCGCTTCACCAGCTCGTGCTCGGCGACCAGGGCCTTGGCCCAGTCGTAGTCCTCGCGGCTGCAGATGACGAACTTGATCTGGTCGCGTGCGGTCAGCAGCGGCAGGTTTTCCCAGCGGTTGCGCGCCACTTCGGCAGACCCCGGCGTCTTGATGTCGACCACGCGCGATACACGCGGGTCCACCGCGCTGACGTCCAGCGCGCCGGAGGTTTCCAGCGAGACGTCCATGCCGGCGTCGCACAGCTTCTGCAGCAGCACCAGGCAGCGCTTCTGCGCCAGCGGCTCGCCGCCGGTCACGCAGACGTGGCGCACGCCCTGGGCCAGCACCTCGGCCACGATGTCGTCGATGTCCCACCAGGTGCCGCCATGGAAGGCATAGGCCGTATCGCAGTACTGGCAGCGCAGCGGGCAGCCGGTCAGGCGCACGAACACGGTCGGCCAGCCGGCGGTATCGGCTTCGCCCTGCAGCGAGGTGAAGATCTCGGTGATCTTCAGGCGCGGCAGCGGCGACTGCACGATGTCGCTGGGGGTAGCGACGGCGTTGGACGGGGTAACGGCGGTCATGGCAAACAATTCTTCATGGGACGGGCGACCGATTTATCGGCGCCGGAAACGAAAGCAGCCGAGCATGGGCTCGGCTCTACAGGAGGCTGCCGGAAATCAGCCCGGCGCCAGGGTACGCATTGTACGCCCGGTCAGCGGATCAACGGATCTGCTTGCCGAGGCGGATGGACTGCAGCCGATCCTGGGCGGTGCGCGCGGCGTCCGAGCCCGGGTACTGCGCCACGACGCTCTCCAGCGTCTGCTGGGCCTGGTCGACCTTGCCCTCGCCATACTGCGAGAGGCCAACCTTGAGCAGGCCGCCAGCGGCCTTGTCGTGGGTCGGATAGCGCGCGAGCAGTTCACGGAACTGGGTCTCGGCCATCGGGAAATTGCGGGTGGCGTAGTAGCTCTCGCCCAGCCAGTACAGCGCGTTCGGCGCGTAGACGCCGTTCGGGTACAGCTGCAGGAAGCTCAGGAACAGCTGCGCCGAATCATCGTACTTGCCGGCCTTCAGCGAATCGAAGGCGACGTTGTAGGACGTGCGCTCGTCGCCGGTGGCGGCAAGGCTGCCGGCATCACCATGGACGGAAGGCGGCCGCTCGGAAGTGGCCGCCGCTGCGGGTTTTGCCGGGGCCGGTGCGGCCTTCGGCGCGCTCGCCGGAACGGGCGGCAGGGCCGGGGCGGCATTGCCCCCTTCCAACCGGTTCAGGCGGCTGTCCAGATCCAGGTACTGGTCCTGGGCGGACTGCTTGAGCTGGGCGTTGTCGTGCTGCAACTGCTCGATCGAGGCCTGCAGGCTGGTGACCTGCTGCCGCAGCTGGTTGATCTGGTTCAACAGGTCCTGGTTGGCACTGTTGTTGTACATCTGCTGCTCGAGCGCGCCGACACGGTCAGCCAGGCTCTGTCGCTGTGCATGCGCCGGTGCGGCAGCCACGAGGGCTGCCGCAACGACCAGCATCAGTTTGATGCCAATGCGCATGGATTACTGCGCGGTGTAGACGATTTCGACGCGACGGTTCTGCGACCAGCAGGACTCGTTCGACTCGGTGCAGACCGGACGCTCTTCACCGTAGGAAACGACGGTCAGCTGCGAAGCCGAGCCACCGTTGGCCTGCAGGGCCGAGTTGACGCCGTTGCCACGACGCTCACCCAGGGCCTGGTTGTACGCGCGCGAACCGCGCTCGTCGGTGTGGCCCTGCAGGGTGATGCGCGAGGACGGACGGTCACGCAGGTACTTGGCGTGGCACGCCATGATGGCCTGGAATTCCGGCTTCACGTCTTCCTTGTCCAGGTCGAAGTAGACAACGCGCTGGCGCAGGCAAGCGTCGGTATCCAGGTCGCCCGGGCCGTACAGGCCCGAGGTCGACGGACCGGTCGGGGTGGTGGTCGAGGTGCCGGTGTCGACCGGGGCTGCCGGCTCTTCCTTCACCTTCTTCGAGCAACCGGCCAGGACGGCCACAGACAGCAGGGAAACAAGCAGAACGCGGGTGGACTTGTTCATGGCGATACCTTTGTGGCTCCTAGGCCGATGAGGGGTTCAAGACAACGAAAATATTAACACTCTTTTAGCGCTGGGTACGGTATGGGGACCATGCCGGCTCGCGCACATCACCATCGGCCAGGACCAGGCGCTGGCGAACCCGCGCATCGGCCGAGACGGCATACAACACACCACGGCCACCTTCGCGGGCGGCGTACAACACCATGCTCGCGTTGGGCGCAAAGCTCGGCGATTCATCCAGCGAGCCCGGGGACAGCGTGCTCCAGCGCGGCGAACCCAGCGAGCTGTCCATCACCGCGATCTTGTAGCTGTTGCCCGAGCCCTGGGCGACGGCGATCTTCTTGCCGTCGTAGGACACCGAGGGCTTGGCATTGTAGTTGCCCTGGAAGGTCACGCGCTCGGCGCTGCCGCCGCCCGCGCCGACCTTGTAGACCTGCGGACGGCCGCCGCGGTCGGAGGTGAAGTACACCGCGCTGCCGTCCGGCGCCCAGGTCGGCTCGGTATCGATGGCGAAGTGGTTGGTAAGCTGGGTCAGCTGCTTGCTGCCCAGGTCCATCACGTAGATTTCCGGGTTGCCCGAACGCGACAGGGTCAGGGCCAGCTTGCGGCCGTCCGGCGAGAACGCCGGGGCGCTGTTGATGCCTCGGAAGCTGGTGACGAGCTCACGCGCGCCGGTGCCGATGTTCTGGATGTAGATCGCCGAGTTGCCACGCTCGAAGCTGACATAGGCCAGCTTGCTGCCATCCGGGCTCCACGACGGCGACAGCAGCGGCTCGGCCGAGCGCACGATGGTCTGCGGATTGAAGCCATCGGAGTCGGCCACCATCAGCGCGTAGCGCATGGCGTCGCCCTTGCCGCTGGCGGTCACGTAGGCGATGCGGGTCCAGAAGGCGCCACGGATGCCGGTGATCTTCTCGTAGATGGCGTCGGCCATCTGGTGGGCGACGTCACGCATGGCGTTGCCACGGGCGGTCATCGCCAGGCCCAGCAGGCGCTCACCCTTGGGCACGTCGAACAGTTCGTACTCGACGCGGTAGGCACCGGCACCGGCGTCGAGCACGCGGCCGACCACGATGTAGTTCTGCTTCAGCGCGCGCCAGGTGGCGAACTGGATGTCGCCGCCGCGCACCGGCTTCTCGACGATCTGCGCTTCGGGCAGCGTACGGAACTGGCCCGAACGCTCCAGGTCGGCACGGACCACGCCGGCGACGTCGGTCTGCGGTGCAGCCGACGACCCCTGGTAAGGCATCGGCACGATGGTGATCGGCAGCGCGGAAGCATTCCCGCCGATGATGTCGATATCCAGCCCCTTCTGCTGCGCGACGGCAGCAAAGGGCAGCAACAGGGCCGCAAACACGGCAAGCCAGCGAGGCATCTTTTTCATGGAGCGCTCAATAGGGGGAAACCGGAACGAGGGATAACAAAGCGGCAGTGAACCGCTTCGCAATCATGAACCAAGGGTACGTGAATTCCGGGTCAGTTCCAGCCCGTCCTCTCACGCACCGTTAACGTCGTGGCTAACATCGCGCCCGTCTGCCCCGTCACGCCGCCCTGCGGGGCGGTGTTCGACAGCAGCCCACAGCCTGCCCGGTCGAGACCTGGCCTGCCAGAGGCAAGCGCGACATCCGTGGACGCGGGCAGCGGAGAGCCACCCTGCCCTGCCCGCCTCAGCGATCCTGGGCGGTGAAGGTGAAGTTGAGCGTGCGTGCGAACACCGACTCGAAGCCGCGGTACGGCAGCGGCTGCGCGTTGAGCACGGCGGCCTCGATCGAGCGCTTGCCGGCCTCGTCGTACGGGCAGTTCGGGCTGACCTTGGCCTGCATCACCGTGCCACCCGGAATCTGGGTGATGGTGATCTGGCAGCGCTGGCCCAACGGCACCGTATCCGGGCGCACCCACTGCGACAGCACCTTGGCCTGGATGGCGGCTGCGTACTTGGCCGAAAGGTCGTCGCTGTTGCCACCGCCACCGGCGGCCGGCTGCGAGGCACCACTGGAACCGGCAGCGGCACTGCCTGCGGCATTGCGCGCGGCGGCCACCTGGCGCAGCTTCTGCTCGGCCAGCTTGGCTTCCTTCTCGGCCTGCTCGCGGCGGGCACGGATCTCGGCGATCTTCTTCTGCTTCTCGGCCTCGGCCTTGTCAGCGGCCACGCGCTCCTGCTCGGCCTGCTTCTTCTTCTCGTCCGCTTCCTGCTGCTTGGCCAGGCGCAGCTTCTGCTCCGCTTCTTCCTGGCGCTTGCGTTCGGTCAGGTCGATCTGTTCCTGGCGGCGCTTGGCTTCCTGTTCCTGCTTGGCCTTCTCCTGGGAGATGGCCAGCGCACTCACCGCTTCCTGATCCTTGGTATCCGGCTGCGCGACACGCTCCTGCGCCTGTTGCTGCTGCGGCGTGGGGGCGTCCTGTGGGCGCGGTTCCGGGATCGGCTGCGGCGGCGGAATGGTGTCTTCCGGCACCGGGATGGGCTCGGCCACCGGCGGCGGCAGGTCTTCCAGCTTTTCCGACTGGCGCAGGGCCTGGCGCGCAGCGGAGGCCTCCGACGCGGACAGCGCCAAGCTGGCCTCGACCGACGGATCACCGGCGGCGGCGTCGGTGTTGCGCTCGGGCGACCAGAACCAGGCCACGATGAAGACCAGCGCGACCAGCAGGTGCACCAGCAACGCCAATGCCAGGGGCAGGCCCCAGCCGGGTTCGCGCTGATGCGGGGGTGGCAGGGCGTCAGCGTGCATCGGTGGCCAGGCCTACCTTGTCTACCTTGGCGCGCTTGATCACATCCATCGCGGCGATGACCTTTTCATAGGCCACGGCACGGTCGGCGGCGACGATCACGCGCACGCCCTTGTCCTGGGCGGCGATGCCGGCCAGCCGGCCTTCCAGTTCCTCGGCCGACACGGCGGTCGGTTCCTTGGCATCGGGCAGCTTCAGGCTGAGCTGGCCGTCCTGGCGCACCGAGACGATCACCGGGTCCTGCTTGCTCTCCAGCGCCTTGGCGTTGGACTGCGGCAGGTCGACGTCGAAGCTCAGGGTGAGCAGCGGCGCGGTGACCATGAAGATGATCAGCAGCACCAGCATGACGTCGATGTAGGGAACGACGTTGATTTCCGATTTCAGCTTGCGGCGCTTGCGGCGACCGATGGCAGCGGACATGGCTTGGACTCCCGGGTCAGGCGCTTACTCGTCGCCAGCGCTCTGGCGCTGCAGGATGGAGCTGAACTCTTCGGCAAAGGTCTCGAACCGCACCGACATGCGCTCAACGCGCGTGGTGAAGCGGTTGTAGGCCCACACCGCCGGGATCGCCACGAACAGGCCGATGGCGGTAGCGAACAGTGCCTCGGAGATGCCCGGCGCGACGGCGGCGATGCCGGCCTGCGCACCACTGCTGATCATGTCGTGCATGGTCACCATGATGCCGAACACGGTGCCGACCAGGCCCACGTACGGCGCGGTCGAACCGATGTTGGCCAGCAGTTCCAGGTTGCGCTCGAGCTGGTCCACTTCGCGGGTATAGGTGGTGCGCATCGCGCGCTGCGCGCCTTCCAGCTGTGCGCGGCCATCCAGGCGGCGCTTGTCACGCAGGCGGGTGTATTCGCGGAACCCTGCTTCGAAGATGGCTTCCAGGCCGGTCACGCTGCGGCTGCGGTCGGTGGCCGCGCTGTACAGCTTGCCCAGGTCCGCGCCGGACCAGAAGCGGTTCTCGAACTCGTCGGCTTCGCGGGTGGCCTGCTTGAACACGCGGGCCTTGCGGAAAATGATCACCCAGCTGACGAACGAGCCGACCAGCAGCAGCAGCACGATGATCTTCACCGGCAGGCTGGCCTTGGCCATCAGTTCGAGGTAGTTGATGCCGCCGCCGGTGGTGGCCTGGGCAAGGGTCTGTGTCGCGGCGTTGCTGACGTCGGCCGGCAGTGCCTCGGTGACCGTGGCCTGCAGGGCCAGGAGCGTTGCGATCATCCGTTGTTCCTCAGTGTTCGGATTCGGGGTGGAGGTGGGGTTGCAACACGGCAAGGACGGCCTCGTCCATGCCACGCGGGCGGAAACTGGCCGCGTCCAGTGCGGCGATGCGGACCTGGGCCGACAGCAGCAATTCGCCGTCGCGCAGGATCTGCTGGTCGAAGACCATGCTGGCCTTCTTCAGCTGGACCAAACGGGCGCTCACCTGCAGGGTGTCATCCAGCCGTGCCGGCCTGATGAAATCCATCTGCATCGAGCGCACCGCGAAGACCATCCCGTGCTCGGCGCGCATGCGCTCCTGGCCGTAGCCGAGCGAACGCATCCATTCGGTCCGGGCCCGTTCCATGAAGGCCACGTAGCGGGCGTGGTAGACCACGCCGCCAGCGTCGGTATCTTCCCAGTAAATGCGTGTCGGCCAACTGAATAGTGGCTCAACCGACATCGGGAACCTCCGCGAACAGGTCCTGCGGCGGGTTCTTCGGCTTCAGACCCATGTGCCGGTAGGCCTTGTGGGTGGCCATGCGGCCACGCGCGGTACGCACCAGGAAGCCCTGCTGGATCAGGTACGGCTCGACCACGTCTTCCAGGGTGCCACGCTCTTCGGACAGCGCCGCGGCCAGCGATTCGATGCCGACCGGGCCACCGTCGAAGTAGTCCACCATCGTTTTCAGCAGCCGCCGGTCAAGCTCGTCGAAGCCTTCCGGGTCGACCTTGAGCATCTTCATCGCGGCCTGGGCCACGGGCTCGTCGATGTGGCCACCGGCCTTGACCTGCGCATAGTCGCGCACGCGTCGGAGCAGGCGGTTGGCGATACGCGGGGTACCACGCGCGCGGCGCGCGATCTCCCCTGCCCCATCGGCGGTGCAGTCGATGCCGAGGATGCTGGCGGAGCGGCGCACGATACGGGTCAGTTCCTCGACGCTGTAGAACTCCAGGCGCTGGACGATGCCGAAGCGGTCGCGCAGCGGCGCGGTCAGCAGGCCGGCGCGGGTGGTGGCGCCGATCAGGGTGAACGGCGGCAGGTCGATCTTGATCGAGCGGGCGGCGGGGCCCTCGCCGATCATGATGTCGATCTGGAAATCTTCCATCGCCGGGTACAGCACTTCCTCGACCACCGGCGACAGGCGATGGATCTCGTCGATGAACAGCACGTCGTGCGGCTGCAGGTTGGTCAGCAGCGCAGCCAGGTCGCCGGCCTTTTCGATCACCGGGCCGGAGGTCACGCGCAGGGCCACGCCCAGTTCGTTGGCAATGACATGGCTGAGGGTGGTCTTGCCCAGGCCCGGCGGCCCGAAGATCAGTACGTGGTCGAGCGCGTCGCCACGCCCCTTGGCCGCCTGGATGTAGATTTCCATCTGCTCGCGCACCGGCACCTGGCCGAGGTAGTCGGCAAGGCGCTTGGGGCGGATGCTGGCGTCGGCGGCGTCATCCTCGCGGGTGGCGCCGGCGCCGATGATGCGGTCGTCGGTCATGTGCTGATTATGCGGCAAAAGTGCGGGTTTCGGCCGGGCTGCGCCCGGCGCCCGCAGAGGCAACTGCAACAGCAACTGCCGGAGCAACAGCCAAAGCTGGCTTCCTGGGGGATGGCGGGGTGGGTCCGGTTGCGGGGGACGCTGCAAGTACGTCCATGTAAGCTCGGTCGCCGCATCCATGCGGCTCACGCCCCCCGCAACCGGACCCACCCCGCCTTCGACAGATCTGCGCAATCTGCCGGAATGGCATGGCCTGTTCTTGGTGGGTGTCGACCTTGGTCGACACGGTAGATCCACACCGTGCGTGGATGGCGCTGGATGGAACGAACCGAACTCGGGGTCGGATC
>NZ_JCAFRS010000015.1:0-20573 GCF_059368435.1 Stenotrophomonas sp. YJH_SMC_54
GCATGCGGTAGTGCTGGCCGCTGGCCGGCAGATGCCCATCATGGAATCGTGAGGTTGCCGGCCAGCGGCCGGCACTACCAGACGATCAGGTCTGCTTGCGGCGGATCGGAATCGCCGACACCGCCCGAATTTGGTGGGTGCCGACCTTGGTTGGCGCCATCTGTCAGATCGCGATGCTGCCGGCACTGTGCCGACCAAGGGCGGCACCCACCAGAGCGATTCGCGTATGGCGTGGCATTTGGTAGTGCCGGCCGCTGGCCGGCAGATGCCCCCCATGGAATCGTGAGGTTGCCGGCCAGCGGCCGGCACTACCAGACGATCAGGTCTGCTTGCGGCGGATTGGAATCGCCGACACCGCCCGAACTTGGTGGGTGCCGACCTTGGTCGGTACAACCTGTCAGATCGCGATGCTGCCGGCACTGTGCCGACCAAGGTCGGCACCTACCAGAGCGATTCGCGTATGGCGTGGCATGCGGTAGTGCCGGCCGCTGGCCGGCAGATGCCCACCAGGGAATCATGAGGTTGCCGGCCAGCGGCCGGCACTACCAGACGATCAGGTCTGCTTGCGGCGGATTGGAATCGCCGACAGCGGCACCGAGGCGACGTCATGCCCGCCTTCGCGGATCGGCGCGCCCGGGTCCGGTGCCCAGGCGTGGGCATAGATCACTTCCCAGCTGCTGGGCAGCTTGCCGTCGGCGCGCCGCATCGGCTCGTACGCCGCCGCCGCCGCCGCGAAACGGCCACGCCCGGTCAGTGTGTGGCGGCGGTCCACCCGCGCGTTGGTCGCACCCATCGCGCGCAGCTCGCGCATCAGCGAGGGCAGGTCGTCGTAGGTCAGGGTGAACAGATCGCGGTCCAGCACCGGGTCGCGGAAGCCGGCCATCATCAGCGCGTCGCCGAACTGGGCGATCTGCGCGAAGCGGCTCACGTGCGGACGATCATCGGCGGCGGCGAACGCTTCGTTGAGTTCCACCAGGGTTTCCGGGCCGAAGGTCGAGCACAGCAGCAGGCCCCCGGGCTTGAGCACGCGACGGAATCCGGCGAACACCGCCGGCAGGTCGTCCACCCACTGCAGGCACAGGTTGCTGAAGATCACATCCACGCTGTTGTCGGCCAGCGGCAGCGCGGCGGCATCGCCGCACAGGCGCTGGAACGGCTTCCACCACCCGGCTTGGCGCTTGGCCTGGTCCAGCATCGGCAGCGCCACATCCAGCGCGATCACCTGCGCCTTCGGCCAGCGCTTCTTCATCAACGCGCTGGCATGGCCGGTACCCGCGCCGATGTCCAGCACCACCTCGGGCTTGCGTGCCTCCAGGTAGTCCAGCGATTCGATCAGCCGCGACTGCACCTCGCGCTGCAGGGCGGCGGCGGCGTCGTAGCTGCTGGCGGCACGCGCGAACGCGCGGCGGACGTGGCGGGCATCGAAGTGGGACGGCATTGCGAAAGTCTCTTAGAACGTACCGGGGTAGGCGCCGCCGTCGATCAGCAGGTTCTGCCCGGTGAGGTAACCGGCCTGCGCACTGCACAGGAAGGCGCAGGCGGCGCCGAACTCGTCCGGCGTGCCGAAGCGGCCGGCGGGAATCTGCTGGCGGCGGCGTTCGGCCACTTCGCCAGCATCGCCGTCCTTGCCCGCACTGTGGGCGAAGTTGGCGCGCAGGCGGTCGGTGTCGAACTGGCCGGGCAGCAGGTTGTTGATGGTGACGTTGTGGGCCACGGTGCGGCGCGACAGGCCGGCGACGAAACCGGTCAGGCCACTGCGCGCGCCGTTGGACAGCGCCAGGATGTCGATCGGGGCCTTCACCGCCGACGAGGTGATGTTGACGATGCGGCCGAAGCCGCGCTCGATCATCGCGTCGACGGTGGCGCGGATCAGCGCGATCGGCGCCAGCATGTTGGCGTCCAGCGCGGCGATCCAGTCGTCGCGCTCGAAACTGCGGAAATCACCGGGCGGCGGACCACCGGCGTTGTTGACCAGGATGTCCACCTGCGGGCATGCGGCCAGTGCCGCAGCACGGCCGGCCTCGGTGGTGACATCGGCGGCGACCGCGCGCACCTCGGCGGCGCCGGGCACGGCACGCAGTTCTTCAGCGGCGATCTGCAGTGCAGCCTCGCCACGGGCCACGATCACCACGTTGACGCCCTCGCGCACCAGCGCACGCGCGCAGCCCAGGCCCAACCCCTTGCTGGCGCCGCAGACCAGTGCCCAGCGGCCGTTGATGCCCAGATCCATGCGTCAGTCCTGCGGAATTTGGAAGGTGCTCATTGTCCGCCATCAGCCGGCGACAGGGCGGCAACGAAGTGTTGCAGGGCGGCGGCCACTTCGTCGGCATGGCCAAGGAACGGCGCGTGGCCGCCGTGGGCGATGGTCAGCGCCTGCGCACCCGGGGCCAGTGCTGCGGCGGCCTGCATCGCCACCGGAGACACCAGCCGGTCACGCTGGCCGGCGATCCACAGGCTGGGCTTGCCCAGCGTTGGCAGTGCGCCGCGCAGGTCAGTGCTTTCGAGCAGGCGCAGGCCTTCCAGCAGGGCGCGTTCGGTGGGCGCACCGCGCTCGACCAGGCGCTGGCGCAGCGTGCGCAGCTCCTCGCGGGCGTGCGCCGAACCCATTACGTCCAGCGCGAGGAAGCGTTCCAGCGTGCCGCCGAAGTCGGTCGCCAGCTCGCGGCCGAATTGCTCGAACACCGCCGGCTCCACCGCGTGCGGCCAGTCTTCGCCTCGCACGAAGCGCGGCGTGGCGGCGATCATCGCCAGCCCGCGCACCTTTGGCAGCGTGGCCGCCGCGTGCAATGCGAACAGGCCGCCCAGTGACCAGCCGCACCACACCGCCGGCGGCGTAGCCGCGGCAATGGCACCGACCACGAACGGCAGGCGCAGCGGCGTGGTGTCCTCGCGGCTGTGCCCATGGCCGGGCAGGTCGACCAGGTGCAGGGTGAACTGGTCCGCAAGCCGCTGCACCAGCGGCGCGAACACGCCGCCCTGCAGGGCCCAACCGTGGATCAGCACCAGGTCCGGCCCACGGCCGGTGACGTCAATATGCATGGGCAACGACACGGAACTCAGGCAAAGACAGGCAGCGGCGGTGGCGCGGCTTCACGCACGGCCAGGGCCACGCGTTCGCGCGCGCTGGCGATGGCCTCGACCAGCCCCCGCACCTGTTCCGGCGTGTGCAGCGCAGACAGTGTCACCCGCAGGCGCGCCTTGCCTTCCGGCACGGTCGGCGGGCGGATCGCACCGACCAGCCAGCCGGCCTGTTCCAGCGCCGTGGACATGGCCACGGCGGTGTGGTCATCGCCGCAAAGCAGCGGTTGGATCGGCGTGTCCGAAGCCATCAGGTCCAGCCCATGGCGGCGTGCTTCGCTGCGGAACAACGCGATCAGGTCGGTCAGTTTGGAACGGCGCCAGTTGTCCCTGCGCGCCAGGCGCACCGCTTCAAGCGCAGCGGCGGCCATCGCCGGTGGCACGGCGGTGGTGTAGATGTACGGGCGTGCGGTCTCGGCCAGATGCTCGATCAGGTCGTCGCGGCCCAGCACCAGTGCACCGGAACCGCCCAGTGCCTTGCCCAGCGTGACCAGCTGCAGCGGCACATCGTCCACGCCCAGTCCGGCGGCGGCCACGGCACCACGGCCATCACCGACCACGCCTACACCGTGCGCATCATCCACATAGAACAGCGCCTGCTGCAGGCGTGCCACAAGCGACAATGCACGCAGCGGTGCGATGTCGCCATCCATGCTGAAAACACCATCGGTGGCCAGTATTGCCGCGCCATCGGGCGCATGCTTGAGCTGACGCATTGCGCCTTCCGCATCCAGATGCGGATAACGGCGCAGGCGTGCACCGGCCAACCGGGTGGCATCGAGCAGGCTGGCGTGGTTGAGCTTGTCCTGTACGCAGACATCGTTCTCTTCGCTCAGCAGCGCCTGCTGCACCGCCAGGTTGGCGGCGAAGCCACTGCCGAACAGCAGCGCACGCGGATAGCCAAGCCATTCGGCCACCTCGCGTTCCAGCGCCTCATGCAGGGCATGATGGCCGCAGACCAGGTGCGAGGCACCTGCGCCAGCGCCTTCGCGTGCGGCGGCGTCCTGCAGCGCGTTGACCACGCTGAACTGCTGGGCCAGGCCGAGGTAGTCGTTGCTGCAGAAGCCGGTCAGCCACTGGCCGTCCACTTCCAGGCGCACGCCATCGCGACGGGTGACCGTGCGTCGCGGGCGGCGACGGCCTTGGGCATCGCGCAGGGCGCGCTGGGCGTGGAGGCGGGCGGTCAGGTCGGGGCGGGCCATGGTGGCTGAATGCGTCGACGGGGCGGCTAGGGTAGCGCGTTGCCGCGGCGCCTGCTTGCGGCCCGTCTCAGGCCGCGTGAGCGCAGCCACAGCCGGGCGTATCGGCACTGATATCGGCGTGCACGGTGCCGCCGTGGTCATGGCCCTCGGCATCCACCTGCACCGCCATCGGCTGCAGGCCCAGCCGGGCGAACAAAGCCAGGTCGCGCTCGCTCTCCGGGTTGCCGGTGGTCAGCAGTTTGTCGCCGCAGAAGATCGAGTTGGCACCGGCCAGGAAACACAGTGCCTGCAGTTCGTCACTCATCGCCTCGCGCCCGGCCGACAGCCGCACCATCGAGCGCGGCATGGCGATGCGCGCCACTGCAATCATGCGCACGAACTCGAACGGGTCCAGCTCGGCACTGCCATGCAGCGGCGTGCCCGCCACCTGTACCAGCTTGTTGATCGGCACCGAATCGGGATGTGCCGGCAGCGAGGCCAGCGCCAGCAGCAGGCCGACGCGCTGCGCGCGCGTCTCGCCCATGCCGACGATGCCACCGCAGCAGGTCTTCAGGCCGGCATCGCGCACGTGCTCCAGCGTATCCAGACGGTCCTGGTACTGGCGCGTGTGGATGATCGAATCGTAGTAGTCAGGCGCGGTGTCGAGGTTGTGGTTGTAGTAGTCCAGGCCCGCATCCTTCAGCGCACGCGCCTGCTCGCCGCTGAGCATGCCCAGCGTGGCGCAGGTCTCCAGCCCCAGTGCCTTCACCCCGGCGATCATCGCCGCCACCTTCGGAATGTCGCGGTCCTTCGGCGATCGCCACGCGGCGCCCATGCAGAAGCGCGATGCACCGGCGGCCTTGGCCTGGCGCGCCTTGGCCAGCACCGCGTCGGTCTCCATCAGCTTCTGCGCGTTCACCCCGGTGCTGTAGCGCTGCGCCTGCGGGCAGTACGCGCAGTCTTCCGGGCAGCCTCCGGTCTTCACCGACAACAGCGTGGACACCTGCACCTGCGCCGGATCGAAGTGCTCGCGGTGCACCGCGGCGGCGCGGAACAGCAGCTCGGGAAACGGCAGATCGAACAGCGCCTGCAGTTCGTCGTGTTGCCAGTCGTGGCGGATGGCAGCAGCCATGGCGGGACCTTGGATACGTGTGGAGCGAGGGCGGCAGTGTGGGTGGGCGCGGGGAGGCTGTCAACCATCTGTATTTTAATTTGGTTTACGGATCGTTGGTGCAATAGAGCATCGAGCGAAGCGCCGCATTTCACCGCATGCTGCAAGGCGTCCAGCCACAGTGCCTGCTGCACAACGTAAGTGCTGGCGCGCAGACTCTTTCCCATGTTTGATCTTTACCGCCTTCGTGGCCGCATCACCGCGCTGGTCCTCAGCGAGGCCTGGCGCCGCCGCGCCGCGCTGTGGGGCGGCGCGGTGGCCGTGGCACTGGTGGCGATCCTGTTTGCCAAGGCCAGCGATGCGGCCTTCCATCTGTTCCAGCGCATCACCTCGCACTCGCCGTGGTGGGCCCTGCTGCTCACGCCGGGCATCTTCGCGCTGCTGGCCTGGCTCACTTCCGGCGTGCTGAAGCCCACGCGGGGCAGCGGCATTCCGCAGGTCATCGCTGCGCTGGACAAGGCTGATGAGCCGTTCCGGAAAACCAACCTTTCCCCAGCGGTTTCGGCCGGCAAGCTGCTGCTGACCTCGCTGTCGCTGCTGGGGGGCGCATCGGTCGGGCGCGAGGGGCCCACCGTGCACGTAGGCGCCAGCCTGATGTATCTGTTCGGCCGCTGGTTCGGCTTCAAGGATCCCCGCGAGCTCTCGCATTTCCTGTTGGCCGGTGGCGCTGCTGGTATTGCGGCGGCGTTCAACACGCCGCTGGCCGGCATCGTCTTCGCCATTGAGGAGCTCAGCGGCCGTTTCGAACATCGCTTCTCCGGCACGCTGTTGACCGCGGTGATCGTCGGTGGCGTGGTATCGCTCGGTCTGTTGGGCAATTACACCTACTTCGGCCATGTGAGCGCGCGTCTGCCGCTCGGCCAGGGCTGGCTGGCGATCCTGCTGTGCGGCGTGGTGGCGGGCCTGCTGGGCGGGCTGTTCGCACGTGCGGTACTGGCCAGCGCGGCGGGCCGTCCGCGTTGGCTGGGGCAGCTGCGGCAGCGGCATCCGGTATTGCTGGCCGCGGGCTGCGGCCTGGTGGTGGTCGTGCTGGCCCTGGTGTTCGGCGAAGGCGCGTTCGGCACCGGTTACGAACAAGCGCGCAGCCTGGTGCAGGGCCAGGCGCTGGTCGGCCATGAGTTCGGGTTGATGAAGCTGCTGGCCAACCTGGCCTCGTACGTGGCGGGCATTCCCGGTGGCCTGTTCTCACCTGCGTTGGCGGTCGGCGCGGGACTCGGCCACAACCTGTCAGTGCTGATGCCGGGCGTGGACCCGCGCGCGTTCGTGTTGCTGGGCATGTGCGCCTACCTGACCGGTGTGACCCAGGCGCCACTGACCTCGGCGGTGATCTCGCTGGAGCTGACCGACAGCGGCGATCTGCTGCTGCCGATTCTGGCCACGGTGCTGATCGCGCGTGGTGTGTCCGGGCTGGTGTGCCGCGTGCCGATCTACCGCGGGCTGGCGGAGTTGTTGATGGCGCCGCACGCAGAATCAGCTGATAGGCATCGCTGATTACCTTGATCGACAGGATCAATCAGGCCGCAATCTTCACTTTTGCAGTGAAGCTGATTCCGCGTTGCACCGTCTACCCGATGCCACGCGCGACGCAGAAGATGCGTCCACGCCGGGGCTGCCCCCGGACCTGCATCGAGAGCGCGACCATGATCAACTGCCGTATCCGCCGCCTGGCGGCCGCCGTCCTGGCGCTGGCCAGTTCCCCCGCGCTGGCGATGTCCGGCGCGCCCCTGCTGCCCAGCGAGCGCAGCATCGGTACCCTTGAACCGGTGGCGCGTTTCGAAGGTGCCATGCCTACCAGCGTGGCGGTATCTGAAACCGGGCGGATCTTCGTCAATTTCCCGCGCTGGGGCGATGAGGTGGCCTACAGCGTGGCCGAATGGCGCGACGGCCGCGCCGTTCCCTATCCGGATGCGCGCATCAACCGCAAGGACGGTCCCGATCCGGCGGCTCATTTCATCAGCGTGCAGAGCGTGGTGGCCGATGGCCAGGGCCGGTTGTGGGTGCTGGATACCGCCGCGCCCGGGTTCTCTGCGCCACAGGCCGGCGGTGCCAAACTGGTGGCGATCGACCTGGTCACCAACACCGTGGCCAGGACGCTGGTGTTCCCGGCCAACGTCATCGACGCGCGCACCTATGTCAACGATGTGCGCTTCGATTTCCGTGTTGGCCGCGAGGGCGTGGCCTACGTGACCGACTCGTCGCTGAGCGGTATCGGCGGCATCATCGTGATCGACCTCGCTACTGGCGCCGCGTCCAAGCGCCTGGTCGGCCACGTGTCCACCTCGGCCGATCCCGCCTTCGTGCCGATCGTGGAAGGGCGGCAGATGCGGCTGCGTAACGCCGATGGTTCGTCGGCGCCGTTCACCGTGGCCGCCGATGGCATCGCCCTGTCGCCCGATGGCGGCACCCTGTTCTACACACCCTTGTCCAGCCGTCATCTGTACAGCGTGCCGACCGCGCTGCTGCGCGACCCGAAGCTGAGTGAAGCGGAACTGGCGGCAGCGGTGGTCGACCTGGGCGACAAGGGCGCCTCCGATGGCATGGAGATGGACGCCAACGGGCGGTTGTATGCCAGCGACTACGAGCACAACGCCATCCATGCCCGCGACGCGCAGGGGCGATGGACGACGGTGGTGCACGACCCGCGCATCCTGTGGCCGGATACGCTGTCGATGGGGCCGGACGGCTATCTGTACTTCACCGCCAACCAGCTGCATCGACAGGCCGGCTTCAATGGTGGCGTGGATCGCCGGCAGACGCCGTACATGGTGTATCGCACGCGTGTGGATGCGAAGCCTGCGCCAACGCGGTGAAGTGCTCCATAAACGGGTAAAGATGCCTACAGGTCAAGGAGCGTGCGTCTGATGGCCTCGGGGCACCGGCGCGTTCACGCTGTAGCGCATGCCGGCCCTGTTCAAGTCCACTCGCCTCCTGCAGGCGGCACTTCGCGTGGTGCTACCGCTGCGCTGCCTGGTCTGTGGCGAGCCGGGCCACGATGAACTTGACCTGTGCCGCGCCTGCTTTGCCGAACTGCTCTGGGCCGGTCGTGCCTGCCTGCGCTGCGCACTCCCGCTACCCGGGAACGCCCTGATCGTCTGCGGTATATGCCGCGACGAGGTACCGCCGCAGTCCGCCACGCATGCCAGCCTGCTGTACCTTCCACCCGTCGATCAGCTGCTGGTGCGCTACAAGTTCCATCAGGATCTGGCGGCAGGTCGCCTGCTTGCGCAGCTGATGCAGCGCGCACCACCGCCCTGGTCGTGCGCGCCGCTGGTGCCGGTGCCGCTGCATGGGCGGCGCCTGCGCCAGCGCGGCTACAACCAGGCCGCCGAACTGTGCCGGTTGCTGCCGATGCCGGTCTGGCAGGGCCTCTACCGGCGCCGCCACACCGCGCCGCAGTCCGAGCGCAGCGCAGAACAGCGCAGGGACAACCTCTTTGACGCATTCGGCACGCGCTTGTCGCCGCCGACACGGCTGACCGTGGTGGACGATGTGATGACCACCGGCAGCACAGTGATGGAAATCGCCGAGACGTTGCGGCTGGCCGGTGCCAGGGACGTGCGTGTATGGGTGTGCGCACGGGTGCCGTAACGGCCGCAGCGATTGACGACGTATGACGGCTGCTGAAGGATGCCCATCTTTCAGCGTGTGGTGCTCGACTGCGTCGCCGCAATGGGTACACGGATGCAAAGACCCTAAAGTTCCGCGCACTCCCGCCGATAGCGGTTGGCGGTCGAGTCGGTGCTGGCCGCATGTTCTCTCTGCACGATGTCTGTTCACAGCCCCAGGTCTGTACCAATGCTGGACAAGGAAGTCGTTGATGGGTAACAGAAAAGCAGGATGCGGCGTGCGTGCCGTTCTGGGCACCGCGGGACTGTTGTGGATCGGCGTCGTGCATGCACAGTCGGCCAGTCCCTCGTTCGCCGAGCAGCAGGAACTGCGCGAACGCGCCGAGCGCGAGGCGCGCGAGCGTGAGCAGCGGCAGGCATTGCCGGATGTATCACGCGAACAGCCGGCCGCTGCCACCGATCTGCATTCGCTGGAACTGCCGGACGAAGAACCGTGCTTCACCCTGCAGCAGCTGCAGCTTGACGGCGCGCATCTGGGGCAGTTCGCGTTCCTGCAGCGCTATCTCGACCGCTACCGTGGCCGCTGCGTGGGCCAGCAGGGCATCGCGCTGATCGTGCGGCGTGCCTCGGATCTGGCGCTGGGCAAGGGCTACGTGACCACCCGCATCGGCCTGCCTGAGCAGAGCCTGGGCAGCGGAACCCTGCGCCTGCAGCTGGTGCCGGGCGTGATCCGGCAGATCCGCTTCAACGCGGAAGAGGTACCCGATTCGATGTGGAAGAGTGCGTTTCCCGCGCGGCCGGGGGACGTACTCAATCTGCGCGCGTTGGAACAGGGCCTGGAGCAGCTCAAGCGCGTTCCGTCGCAGGATGTGAACATGGAACTGGTGCCGGGCGAGGCGCCCGGCGAGTCGGACGTGGTCATCAGCATCCGCCACGGCAAGCGATGGCGTGCCTCGGTGTCGCTGGATGATGCCGGCAGCCGTGCGACCGGAAAGCAGCAGGTCGGCGCGACCGCGTGGGTAGACAACCTGGCTCGCGTCAACGACCTGCTCAGCATTGGCGTCAGCAGCGACGGCAGTGCCGACAAGGGCCGGGGTACCCACGGCTTCAATGCATCGTGGTCGGTGCCGCTGGGCAACTGGCGTTTCAGCACCAGCACCTACAGCTCGCGCTACAAGCAGACCATCGCCAGCAACGCCGACACGTTCGCCAGCACCGGCACCTCCAGCAACGTCGACCTGGCCGTGGAACGGCTGCTGGTGCGTGGCCAGAGCTACCGCAGCGGCATCGAGCTGCGCGTGGCGCAACGGTCGTCGCACAGCTACGTGGAAGGCGTGGAGATCGAAGGCCAGCGCCGGCGTACCACCTCGGTCGAGCTGGCGCTGCTGCACCGCCAGTACCTGGGGCGGGTCCAGGCAGATATCCGCCTGGCGCACCGCCGCGGCGTGCCGTGGCTGGGAGGCGATGATGACGCCGTGGGCCGTGATGACCTGGCGCCGACGTTCCGCTATGGGCTGACCACGCTGGATATCGGCGCCGGTGGCGCCCTGACATCCGGGCCGCGTCCGCTGGCATGGAACACCGCGCTCCGCTACCAGTGGAGCAAGGACACGCTGTACGGCTCGGAGTTCATCAGCGTCGGTGGCCGCTATACCGTCAACGGCTTCGACGGCGAGGTGCCACTCGGCGGCAGCCGTGGCGGCTACTGGCGCAACAGCATCAGCTGGATGGCACATCGCGCCATCGCGCCCTATGCGGGCATCGATATCGGCCACATCGAGCGCGACGACCGCCAGGGTATCGGCGGCGGAACCCTCAGCGGCGCCCACCTGGGTGCACGTGGCGAGCTGGGCGGATTGGCGTGGGATGGCTTCGTCGGCGTACCGATGAGCCGCCCGGCGTGGCTCAAGCATGAGGCACGCGGTCACGTGATCGGATTCCGCGCGTCCTGGCAGTTCTGATTCGACTGGAAGCACCGTCGCCGCGTGGCGACGTGATCGGGTTGTTGTGTGTGCAGTTCCCCCCTGGGTTGATGGAAGCACCTGGCATGAAGAACGTATTCCGCAGTCTGTCCCTGTCCGCTTCGGGCGCCGGTTGGGCCACGCGCCTGCGCACCGCGATGGCGAGCGCCACCCTGGCATTGGCGTTCCTGGCCCCGGGCAGCTCGTTTGCCCAGGTGCAGGTACAGGCCGGCGAGCAGGCGCGGGCCGACCAGGCGGCGAACGGCGTGCCGGTCATCCAGATCAACCGGCCCAACGCGGGCGGCGTATCGCACAACCGCTTCCAGGACTACAACGTCGGGCGCGAGGGGCAGATCCTCAACAACAGCGCGAGCACCGTGCAGACCCAACTGGGTGGCTACATCCAGGGCAACGGCAACCTGCAGCCGGGCCAGTCGGCACGATTGATCCTCAATGAGGTGACATCCACCAATGCATCGCGCCTGCAGGGCCACATCGAGGTGGCGGGGCGCTCGGCGGCGGTGATCGTCGCCAACCCCAATGGCATCACCTGCGATGGCTGCGGCTTCATCAATACCACCCGTGGCACGCTGACCACCGGCACCCCGGTGTTCGGCAACGATGGCAGCCTGTCTGCGTTCCGGGTGTCGCGCGGAACGATCCGCCTGGAAGGCAACGGCCTGGATGCCGGTAACCTGGAAGGCGTCGACCTGCTGGCCCGCGCGGTGCAGCTCAACGCGGGCCTTTGGGCGCGCCAGGTGAACGTGGTCACCGGCGCCAACCAGATCGATGCCCAGACCCTGGCGACGCAGGCGATCACCGGAGAAGGCGAACGCCCGCAGTTCGGCCTGGATGTTGCCGCCCTCGGGGGCATGTATGCAGGCAAGATCCGGTTGGTCGGTACCGAGGCCGGCGTGGGCGTGCGCAGCACGGGCCAGATGGTGGCCGACGCAGGCGACTTCATCCTGACCCAGGCCGGCGATGTCCGCCTGAGCGGACGCACGGCGGCCGCAGGCCGCCTGCAGATCGAAACCGACGGTGACCTGAAGGCCGACGGTACCCAGTACGCGCAGGGAGATCTTCAGATCCGTGCCCGGCAGGCGTCGCTTGCCGGTTCGACGTCGGCGGGCGCTGCGTTGGCCGTACGCGCCAACCAGAATCTGGACCTGGCCGGCAGCGCGCAGGCCGCACAGATGCAGCTGGACGCCGGTGGCACGCTGACCCTGGCTGACACGGTGAAGAGCGCGGGCAGCATCGCGCTGGCTGCCGCGCAGGTGCAGAACCGTGCACAGGTGACCGCAGGTGCCGGGCTTGCCGTGCGCGCCGACACGCTGGCGCATGACAAGGGCGCGCGCCTGGGCGCACAGGTGCTGGACGTGCAGGCCCGCCAGGTGGACAACGCCGGCCTGCTGCTGGGCAACCAGGGCGTACGGATGCAGGCCGCGCAGCTGCACAACGCCGGCCAGCTGTACAGCGACGCCGACGTCGAACTCGATGCGGCCAGCATCGACAACGAGGGCATCATCGGTGCCGGTGCCAACCTGCGTGCAGCGGCCGACCGCATCACCCAGCTGAAGGGTGCCGAGCTGTCTGCGGGCGGGCTGCTGAAGGTCCAGGCGCGCCAGCAGCTGGACAACGCCGGACGCATCCTCTCCGAGCAGGCGCTGGAACTGTCTGCCGGCGGCGTGGACAACCAAGGCACCCTTGAGGCCCGCCAGGCCACGCTGACGGTCGATCGTCTGCGCAACAGCGGCACGCTGCAGGCGGTGGACCTGCTGGCATTGAAGTCCAACGCACGCATCGACAATGACACCACCGGCAGCATCCAGGGGGGCAAGGGCCTGCAGGTCGACGCCGATGTGCTGGACAACGCCGGCATCATCGGCAGCGCAGCCGATGCCCGTCTGTCCGTTGCCACGCTCGACAACCGCAACCGGCTTGAAGCCGGCGGCACCCTGACCCTGCAGGGCGGCGTCCTGCACCAGCAGGCGGCCGCCACGGCGCTGGCACGCGTGCTGGCCGTGGACGTGCAGAAGGTCATCAACGACGGTCGCCTGCATGGCCAGCAGGCAATGGACCTGCGCGCCACTGAGCTGAGCAACAGTGGCGTGATCTACGGTCGTGACCGCTCACAGCTGCGCACCACCACATTGGACAATGCCGGCGTGATCGCCAGCGATGGCGCGCTTGACGTGCGCACCGACGCGCTGCACAACCGCGCCGGCGGCAACCTGTCCAGTGCGCAGTCGCTGCAGCTGGATGCGGTGACGCTGGACAACGCCGGCAACGTGTTCGCCAAGGGAGCACTGACGGCCAAGGCCGATGTGATCGACAACCGTGGCGACCTCTATGGCGCCGGCGATGTCGATGTCACCGTGCGCGATTCGCTGGACAACCAGGGCAGCCTGGTGGCCGGCCAGACGTTGCAGGTGCGGGGCCGGACCCTGCGCAGCGAGGGTGAACTGGGCAGCGAGCGCGGCAACGTGCAGCTCAGCAGTGACCAGGCCCTGGTGCTGGGCGGGCGCACGTTGGCGGCCGGCACACTGACCGCGCACGCGGGCGGCAGCCTGGAGCAGTCGGGCAAGGTCTTTGCGCAGCAGGGCGTCGTGCTGTCCGCCGATGCCGGCGTGACGCTGAAGGGAACGATCGACAGCGCCGCTGATCTGCAGGTGCGCAGCGATGGCGACCTGGACAACCAGGCGGCGTTGTTCGCCAGCGGCGCGCTGTCGCTGCAGGCTGCGCAGGCACTGCGCACTGCGGCCGACGTTCAGGCGCGCACGTTCACGCTGCAGGCCGCCCAGGCCAGCAATCGCGGGCGCGTGCTGGCCTCGGGTGACATCGAATTGCGGGCGGGGCAGATCGACAACAGCGGCGTGATCGTGGCGGGCCTGCTGGCCGACGGCAAGGTCGGCAGCACCGGCAGCGTCACCCTTGATGCGCGTCAGCAGCTGCGCAACGCCGGCCAGATCAACGCCGGCCAGCAGGTTCACCTGCTGGGCGACAGCCTGCTGCTGGAGGGTGGCCAGGTCTGGTCCGGTGGCACCCTGCTGGCGCAGGCGCGCAGCGGTGAGTGGCGCAATATCGGCGGCAGCCTGACCGCCATCGGTCTGCTCGACCTGCGTGCCACCGACCTGCTGCGCAATGCGGGCAGCCTGCAGGGCACGCGCATCGGCCTGTTGGCGGCCGCGCTGGACAACAGCGCCGGCGAACTGCTGCAGACCGGCACCGATCCCTTTGAACTTGGCCTGACAGGTGCCCTGCGCAACACCGGCGGGCGCATCGCCGCCAATGCCGGCAGTGTCCACCTGAAGGCTGCGCAGCTGCTGAACCAGGGTGGCCGCATCGAGCATGCGGGCACGGGTGTGCTGAAGATCGAGACCGGCACGCTGGACAACAGCACTGCAGGCCTGATCGTCGGCAACGGCGAGGCGGACGTGGCCGTTGCCGGTCGCCTCGACAACAGCGGCGGTACGCTGACAGCGGGCACCGGTGCACGCGTAACCGGCACGGAGATCGTCAACACCGGTGGCAGGCTCGATGCTGGCGGCAACCTTACCGTGGACGCTGCCGGGGCATTGGACAACCGCACTGGCACCATCGTGCAGCGCGGCGCCGGCCAGCTGCAGGTGCTGGCCTCCCAGCTGGACAACAGCAATGGCCTGCTGGGCGCCGAGGGCAATGCGCGCGTGACCAGCCGCACGGGCGACCTGCGCAACGTGGATGGCAACCTGTACGCCCGCCAGGAACTCGCGCTCGACGTGGCCGGTGCGCTGGCCAACCAGCGTGGCCTGGTCCACGGCGGCACCTCGCTGGATCTGCAGATCCGCCAGGCACTGGACAACAGCCAGGGCAACATCGAAGCACAGGGCCCTGCGAACATCCGCGCTGCCTCAGTGGGCAACCGTGGCGGCCGCATCGTGGCCAACGGCACCGGGCAGCTGACGCTGGAATCAGCCGGTGCGCTGGACAACCGTGGCGGCACCCTGGGCAGCACCGGTGGTGCGCTGACGCTGACCGCAGGCAGCGTGGACAACCGCGCCGAAGGCGGCCAGGCCAAGCTGGTGGCCGGAACCGACCTGCGCCTGCAGACCGCATCGCTGGACAACGCCGGCAGCATGGTCCACGCCGCCAACACCCTGTACCTGGAGCGCGCAGGCGCACAGGTATTCAACGTTGGTGGCCAGCTCAGCGCAGGCAACCTGCTGCGCCTGGATCTTGCCGCGCTGGACAACAGCAACGGCCGGCTGCTCAGTCGCCAGAGCCAGCTGACGCTGGGCAGCCTGGCCAATGGTGGCGGCGAAATCAGCGCCTATGAAGCACTCGGCGCACGCCTGCAGGCCTTCAGCGGCATCGGCCGCCTGTTCGGCGGCAGCGAGCTGCGCCTGACGCTGGCGGGCGATTACGTGCATGGCAATGGCCAGCGCCTGGAGAGCAACGGGCTGCTGAAGCTGGACGTGGCCGGCGCACTGGTCAACCAGGGGCGCCTGGAGAGCAAGGGCACGCTTGAAGTCTCGGCGGCGCGGATCGAGAACACCGCTGGCGGGCAGTTCAACGCCACGGCAGGCAATGGCAGTGGTCGTGTCGCGCTGAGTACGGCCGGCGATTTCAGCAATGCCGGTCGCGTGGATGGCGATACGGTGGAGGTGTCGGCTGCCAACATCACCAACACCGGCACCGTGATGGGCAACGCGCTGGAACTGCGCGCCTCGCGCATCACCAACGGCCGCGACCTGGCCAACACGCTGGTCGCACGCGATTACAACGAAGGGCTGATGGCGGCCACCGGCCGCATCAACCTGTATGCCAACTACATCGACAACCTCGACGGCGAGCTCTTCAGCCTGGGCGACATCCGCCTGCAGGGCTGGAACGGCGGCAACGCCCAGCAGATCCGCAACCGTTCCGGGCGCATCCAGGCCGAGAACGATCTGATCCTGGCTGCACGGGGCGTGGCCAACGAGCGTCGTGTGCTGGTCACCCAGCACAAGGTCTACAGCGGCAACGAAGGCGCTGCCGACCCGGACAGCGGGACGTTCAGGGTCGACGGCATCGACGGCCCGGCACCGCCGGGCAAGCTGTGCCCGGGCGACTGTGCCGTGCTGGAAGTCTGGACCGAGCACAAGGACCTGGTGCTGGAAGGCACCACCGTCATCGCCGCCAGCGCGGCATCGCAGCTGATTTCCGGTCGCGACATGCAGATGACCGGCGGCTCGGTCGACAACCGGAACTCGGCCATCGCCGCCGGTCGCAACCTCTCGATCAACGGCCGCGGCTCATCCAACAGCGAAGACCCCAATGACTGGGCCGGCGTGGTCAACAACGAGGCGCTGGCCGGCTACAAGGTGGTCCAGCGTACGTCGACCATCGACTACACCTACCGCCCTTGCCCCAGCCGCTGCGACTTCGAGATCTATGGCGGCAGCCGCGCGCTGGGCACCAGCACGGTCACCAAGCAGGTCACGCTGGCCGGCGGCAATGCCAGCATCACCGCCGGCCGCAAGGTGCAGATCGAAGCGCGCGAGGTCAACAACGCCGTGGTCACCGCGCACAGCGGTGGCACACCGTTGGACGTTGCCGGTTGGCAGGGCAACAACGCCTACGCACCCGAACTGGGCCAGCAGCAGGGCGCCGGCGCGGTCGGCGGCAATGCTGGCGTACCGGGTGCACAGCAGGGCGTGGCCACCGGGCCTGCCAGCGCGCAGGCGCAGGGTGCGGGCACGGCCGGTGATACCGGCTCCCCGGGCCCTGGCCGTGTCACCCCGGTGCCGCCGCCGCAGGTGGTGGGCAGCCCGCAGAATCCGCTGCCGGGCCTGTCGCTGCCCAGTGGCGGCCTGTACACGGTCAATCCGGGCAACCAGCGCTGGCTGGTGGAAACCGATCCGCGCTTCGCCAATTTCGGGCAGTGGATCGGCTCGGACTACATGTTCCAGCGCCTGAACCTGGACCCGGACAAGCAGCTGCGTCGGATGGGTGACGACTTCTACGAGCAGCGCCTGGTGATGGAACAGATCACCGGCCTGACCGGGCGTCGCTACCTGGATGCCGACCAGGGCGATGGCATGGGCCAGTACCGCGCCATGATGGATGCCGGCGTGACCGAAGCCGCGCGCCAGCAGCTGAGCGTGGGCGTGGCGCTGTCGGCCGAACAGGTGGCCGCGCTCAACGAAGACATCGTGTGGATGGTCGCCCAGGAAGTGGACGGCCAGAAGGTGCTGGTGCCGGTGGTGTACCTGTCCCAGGCCACCGCCAACCGCCTGCAGCTGGGGGGCGCCGCCATCGCTGGCGAGTCGGTGGAGATCCGCGCCGGCAATGTGTCCAACCAGGGCATGATCCGCGCCGATGATCGATTGACCATCGATACCGGCAGCCTGCTCAACGATCGCGGTGGCATTTCCGCGGGCGGCAATGCCCGCATCACCGCCGTGGAGGACATCCTCAACAACAGCGGCCTGATCCAGGGCGGTAACGTGGCCCTGGTGGCCGGCCGTGACCTGAAGAGTGTCAGCGGCATCGACGTGGCCAGCATCCGCAGCGGCGGCAGCCTGGCGCTGGAAGCCGGACGTGACCTGGCACTGGTCGGTTCGCAGACCCGTGCCCGCGGCAACGCGGCGCTGGAGGCCGGCCGCGACCTCAATCTCACCACGCAGATGCAGGGTGATGGAAGCCTGCGTCGCACCACGCTGGACGTGGGCGGCGGCCTGTCGCTGGACGCCGGCCACGATCTGAACCTGACGGCAGTGACCGCCAAGGCCGGCGGCAGCGTCCATGCCACGGCCGGCAACGACATCAACCTCAACGCACTGACCACCACCGAACAGGGCGGCTGGGGCAGCAACCGCTACACGCGCGAAACCCTCAACGCCAGCGGCATCGAGGCCGGTGGCTCGCTGGGCATGCAGGCCGGGCAGGACGTGAACCTGCAGGCCGCGCAGCTGAAGGCCGGCGACGGCCTGGCCGTGGTGGCCGGGCGCGATCTCAACCTGCAGGCCGAAACCACCACCAACACCAGCCAGCAGCAGAGCCGTGGCAAGCGCTTCTCGCAGACCACGCAGAGCATGGACGAGACCGTGCACGGCACTTCGCTGCAGGCCGGCGGTGACATCGCGCTGGTGGCCGGGCGCGATGCCAACCTCACTGCCACGCAGGTCGGCAGCACCGACGGCGGCATCAGCATTGCCGCTACGCGCGACGTGAACCTGCTGGCGGCGCAGGAGGACCACAGCTGGGAGCAGGAAACCACGCGCAGGAAGAAGGGCCTGCTGTCGAGCAAGACCACCACCACTTACGACGCGACCCGGGACAGCCTGGTGGTGGGCACCACGCTCAGCGGCGAGACGGTGACCATCGGCGCCGGACGTGACGTCGTCGCGCAGGCGGCGCAGGTGGCTGCCACCGGTGATGTGGTGGTGGCCGCCACCCGCGACCTCACCATCGGCACGGCCACCTCCACGCACAGCGAAGAGCATGACAAGACCGTCAAGCGCTCGGGCGTGTTCGGCGGTGGTGGCTTCAACCTGACCATCGGCAAGAGCAAGCTGGAAAAGGGCCTGGAGATCGAGCAGAGCGCGCCACAGGGCAGCCTGATCGGCTCAACCGATGGCCGGGTCAACCTGAGCGCCGGCAACACGCTGCACATCACCGGTTCGGACGTGCTGTCGAAGACCGGTACGCAGCTGGTGGGCGGGCAGGTGGTGATCGACGCGGCACAGGGCACCACTGACGTACACCAGAGCACCAAGCAGAAGAGTGCCGGTATCAACGTCGGCCTGACCGGCGGTGTGGTGGATGCCGCCCTGGCCGCCTACGGTGCGGCCAAGGCGGCCGGCAATGCGCAGGATGACCGCCTGAAGGCGCTGTACGCGGTGCAGGCGGCCAATGCCGCCGCTGGCGTCGGCGGCGCCATGCAGCAAGGCGCTTCCGGCGCCACCGACGGCGTGAGCCTGCGCATCGGCATCGGCGCCTCCAGCTCCAGTGCCAGCCAGACGAGCCACGACCAGTCGGCGGTGGGCAGTACCATCCGTAGCCAGGGCGACGTCAGCATCGTGGCCACCGCCGGTGACCTGAGCATCATCGGCAGCCAGGTGAAGGGTGACAACGTGGCGCTGGCCGCGCGGGACAACATCACCCTGCGCAGCGAAGCGGAAGACCACACGCAGTCGTCGAAGAACAAGAGCGGCAGCGGTGAGATCGGCTTCAGCATCGGCGCGCAGACCGGTTGGTACGTGTCTGCCAGCACCGCCAAGGGCAAGGGCAGCGGCAACGGCACCACGCACGTCGAAACCGTGGTGGACGCCGACCGCAACCTGACCGTCATCAGCGGCAAGGACACCACGCTGCAGGGGGCCCAGCTGAGCGGCGACAAGGTGGTGGCCAGCATCGGCGGCAACCTGTCCATCATCAGCGAGCAGGACACCGACGACTACGCCAGCAAGCAGACCCAGGCTGGCGGCACCTTCGTGTACGGCAGCGGCGGCAGCGTCAACATCGGCCAGCAGAAGGTCGAGAGCCACCTGCGCAGCGTGCAGGAACAGAGCGGCATCGTTGCCGGCAACGGTGGCTTCGACATCACCGTGGGTGGCAACACGCACCTGGAAGGCGGCGTGATCGGCAGTACTGCCGATGCGTCGAAAAACCGCCTGGATACCGGCAGCCTGACCGTTGTCGACATCGAGAACGAATCCCGCGCCAAGACCAGTGGCGGTGGCATCGGCACCGGGATGAGCAGCGGTGGTGGCATCAGTAACCCGCTGGGGAGCGCGGCCGGCGCGGGGCTGAGCCTGCTGGGCGGCACCAAGAAGAATGACAGCAGTACCACGCGCTCGGACATCGCCGCCGGCACCGTGGTGGTGCGCGATGGCAATGAGAGCGCTTTGGCCGGTCTTGATCGGACCGCGACCGGCTTTGATACCGACAGCGCACTGTCGGCCGTTGACCTGCGCAAGATGCAGGAGCGTGCCGAGGTGATGCAGCTGGGTGGGCAGCTGCTGTTCAAGGGCGTGGGCGACCTGGGCGGCTACCTGAGCCAGAAGGCGGAGACCGAAGAAGGCAAGGCGTTCTGGGCCGACGGCGGCAACGGCCGCGCACTGCTGCACGGCATGGCCGGTGCGGCGATGGCCGCATTGGGTGGTGCGGATGCGCTGAACGGCGCGGTGAGTGCTGCCGGTGCGGAGAAGGCCAAGATCGCGATCTCGGAATTCCTCGAGAACAACAAGGGCAGCCTGAGCTGGGAGGACTACCAGTCGCTGATGGAAATCGGCAGCGCGATGGTGGGTGGGGCCCTGGGGGGAAGTACGGGCGCCAACATTGCCGTCACCGGGGATCGGTTCAATCGGCAGCTGCATCCGGATGAGGTGAAGTGGATCCGCTTCCATGCAGAGGAATTCGCCCGCGAGCAGAAGATCTCGAAGGAAGAGGCCTATCGCATCCTTCTTGTGGAAGCGGCTGCGTACGTTGACTCGAAAATACAGTCCGACCTGAGTGGAGTAGAAAACAACACTGACGCAATTGATTTCCTGCGCAAGAACCAGAACAAGTACGACTGGGGTACCGCGTTCGACAGCAGCGATCGGGACAACTTCTCTAAGTTCAGCGAAGAGCTTGGGCGCGAAACCGGCTA